>DATNLB010000588.1:0-2686 GCA_035603095.1 Candidatus Acidiferrales bacterium | reverse complement strand
CGCGTATCCATTCCGCCCTGTCGGGCTACTGAGTCTGTGCCAACTATCCTTCACATATTGCGGGTAGCGTTTTTTCACCAGCGCGAAGAAATAATTGGAATTCATCGCTATCAAAGTCCACGTCCACAAATCCATTGCGATCACGCTTCCTTCCTCTGCTTCACCGCAAGCCTGCGGCGAACAAAACGAGGAACAAGTTGAACGGAGATTTCATGGAGGGGATGAGTATACGACTCCGAAACCCGTATGGCGATAGGGTCCAACGGTCTTATCGCCAGAGACACGCGCTTGCCGGACAAGTTCCGGAAGCACTGAACTCGATCTCGTAACTATCGAATCTACTAACGTCCGACACCACTTCATCACCGAGAAGTCCGTCGAACGCATGCGGTTATGGCAATTCTGGCAATCATTCTGACTTTCCCCGGCTGGCTGGCGGCACAATTCCATTCATTCGCAAATACTCCACCATCTGTCCGTAACGATCATAGTGGGCGACAGCGAATGTGACCAGGTACAGGCGATTTGCTGCGCTCTGCGGTCTGCAACATGTTCTGAGTAGTGAACGTGGCCACGGCCTTGTGACCCAGTGGAAAAGATTCCTTCAGGAACTTGATGACGTCGGCTTTGGTCTTCAAGTTCTCAGGTAATCGATTGGAGGGTCGCTCCCCGCGTCATTTCACCTCTGCTACGCCGGAAGACCTCGCTTGGTACGTGAGATGCCAAGCTTTTGCATCTTGAAGTAAAGCGTAGACCTCTTGATTCCCAAACGCGCAGCCGCCCCGTTGCGACCGGCGACCACCCAGCCCGTGTGCTCGAGGGCCTTAAGTATATGCTCTCTCTCCGCGTCCTCCAGGGTAATTGCCCCAAGGGATTCCGCTTCGGGGGCACTCTTCAAGCTCGCGAGAGGCGGGTACAGGACGCTGCCCGAAGTGAGTATTACGCTCCGCTCGATGAAATTCTGGAGCTCCCGAATGTTCCCCGGCCACTGGTACGAGATTAGCGCAGACATCGTTTCAGGAGAAATGTGTTCGATTTGCTTATCCATCCGTCGAGCATAAATCTCGACAAAGTGTTCCACCAGGGCCGTAATGTCTTGGCGGCGGGCCCGCAACGGCGGCAGCAGGATCGGAAATACATTCAGACGGTAGTAGAGGTCGCTGCGAAATTCGTTGCGCTTCACCATGTCCGCCAAATTTCGGTTGGTCGCAGCCACTAGCCGAACGTCCACTTGGTGGGTCCGATTGCTGCCCAAGCGCTCGAATTCCTGTTCCTGCAGGACACGCAGCAGTTTGGGCTGTAAGGCGGGCGGAATATCGCCCACTTCGTCCAGGAAAAGCGTGCCTTTGTCTGCCAGCTCGAAACGGCCAATCTTTTGCGCTATGGCTCCAGTGAACGCGCCTCGCTCGTGGCCAAAAAGCTCACTTTCCAGCAGATCGAACGGAATGGCAGCGCAATTCAATTTTACGAATGGGCATCCGCACCGCACGCTGAGATTGTGAATCGCGCGCGCGATCAGCTCCTTGCCGGTGCCTGTTTCTCCCTGGATTAGAACGGTGGAATCCGTCGGCGCGACGCGTTCGACTTGTTCGAGCACCGCTTCAAGAGCAGGACTGTTACCTATGATCTGCTCGAATCTGCGCGGATTGCGGTCCTGGTCACCGGCCCCGAATCTTGCGACAGCTGCCACGGAGGACCTCCTTGCGCACCCCGATGCACGCTTCTATTAGCGGGTTCAACTTTCCAGAGCCGCCCGAACACTCTCGAGCAGTACTTCGTCGTTGAACGGTTTGGCCATAAACTCCACCGCGCCTGCTCGCAACGCCTGCATCCGCATTTTCTCGTCGCCATGTGCTGTGATGAAGATGGTCGGAATCCTGCAATGCTCAGCGTTCAGCTTGGCCTGTAGTTCGAGACCGGACATTCCCGGCATACGGATGTCGGCGATTAAACATCCAGCTTGGCGCTGTTGGCCGGATTTCAGGAATTCCTCAGCCGACGCAAATGCTTGTGCCGGCAAGCCAACCGCTTTCAACAGGCCCTGCAGCGCGCTGCGCATTAAATCATCATCATCGACAATCGCAACCATTTTGGTCTTCCCCGGAGCGGCCATAGCAGGAATGTAGCAGCGGCCCCAAAAGCACGCAATTATACTTTGGTATGAGAGCCTAAAGGTGGCCGCGACCAGAGACACGGCCACAATCTACAGCGGCTTGAGAAAGTGGCCAGTAAATTGTCAGACTGCGAACTGGCTTGTGTACAGCCGCGCATTTCCCTACTTTTTGCCAGTTGGAAGTTCTAGTTTCGATGCCATTCGAACCAATTCTGCCAGCGACTCGGCCTGCATTTTGCGCATCACGTGGCCGCGATGGATCTTCACCGTGATTTCGCTGATTCCCAGCGCAAAAGCTATCTGCTTATTGAGCATTCCCGAGACCACCAGGCCCATGACCTGTCGCTCGCGTTCGCTCAGGGCCTCGTAACATTTTCGCAGCTGGGAGAAGCTGCTCTGCTGACGACGCGCCACACGGTCGCGATCCAAAGCCTGGCGGATCGCATCCAGCAAGTCCTGGTCGTGGAAAGGCTTGGTCAGAAACTCCACTGCACCGGATTTCATGGCCTTTACTGTCATCGGGATATCCCCGTAACCGGTGATGAAGATGATGGGAATTTGGATACCGGCGTC
>DATNLB010000439.1:0-8394 GCA_035603095.1 Candidatus Acidiferrales bacterium | reverse complement strand
GCGCACGCGGGAATCGGCACGCTGCCGATCGTTTACTTCGGCACGGAAGCGCAGAAGAAAAAATACCTGCCGAAGCTGGCTACGGGAGAGTGGATCGGCGCCTACTGTCTCTCCGAACCGCAAGCCGGGTCCGACGCGCAGAACTCGCTGACGCGCGCGGAACTGAATAAAGAAGGCACGCACTACATTCTCAACGGGCAGAAGATGTGGATCACCAACGGCGGCTTCGCCGATGTTTACATTGTATTCGCGAAGATTGACGGAGAAAAATTCACGGCCTTCATCGTCGAACGCACTTTTCCAGGATTCAAGCCCGGCAACGAGGAACACAAGATGGGCATTCACGGCAGCTCCACGACGCCGATATTCCTGGAAAACTGCAAGGTGCCGAAAGAAAACCTGCTGCACGAAATCGGCCGCGGCCACATCGTGGCGTTCAACATCCTGAACGCCGGGCGCTTCACGCTCGGCGCCTCCTGCGTCGGCGGGTCGAAACACGTGCTGATGACCTCTTCGAAATATACGAAGGAGCGCAAAGCGTTTGGAAAACAGATTGGCGACTTCGGCTTGATGAAGGAAAAACTGGCGGAGATGGCCATTCGGATTTTCGCGGTGGAATCGATGGTGTATCGCTCGGCGGGGAACATCGAAGCGGCGATGGCCGCGGCGTCCGGCTCCGGCGACAAGATTCAGAACACCATGAAAGTTCTCGAGGAATACGCCATCGAGAGCTCCATCGCCAAGGTCTACGGCAGCGAGATGCTTGATTTCGTGGTGGACGAAGCCGTGCAGATCTTCGGCGGCTACGGATTTCACGAGGATTATCCCGTGTGCCGCGCCTATCGCGACTCGCGCATCAACCGCATCTTTGAAGGCACCAACGAAATCAACCGCATGCTCATCATTCAAATGCTGATGAAGCGCGCCATGGGCGGCCAATTGCCGCTCATTTCCGCGGCCATGAAGCTTGCGGATGAAATTCTCGCCGGGCCGTCCTTCGAGGAAGCGCTGGAAGGCGTGCTCGCCGGCGAATCCCGAGTCGTCGCCAACTCCAAGAAAATGTTTCTGCAAGCCGCCGGCGGCGCCGTCCAGAAATTCCGCGAGAAGCTGGCCGACGAGCAGGAACTGATCGGCACGCTCTCAAACGTGGTTATGGAAATCTACGCGATGGAGTCCTGCCTGCTGCGCGCCCAAAAAGCTGCCGCGGCAAAGGGCGAATCCGCATCGCAAACCATGATTGATTCCGCGCGCGTTTTCATTAGTGACGCCGCCGAACGCGTCGAGCACGAAGCCAAGCGCGCCATCGCCGCCATCCACGACGGCGACATGCTCACCACGCAAATGGCTGTCCAGAAGCGTTTCGCGAAGCGCGCCCCGGTGGACACCATCGCGCTGCGCCGCCGCGTCGCCGCCGCCGTCCAGTCGCAGGACCGCTACCCGTTGGAGGGCCGCTAGCAGGTATTGCGGCCTTCTCGTTCTTCGAAAAAAATCACTTGAGACAGCCGGATGCCACGGGCTCCATGGGGGTCTTTTCCATTTTGGAACCCCGGTCCGTAAGTCTTTCCTATCCTTCAAATAACTGCCCTAGACTGAGCTTTAGAACGATTCAGCCAATTCAAGTACATGAAGGAGCCCCTTCGGATGTCCCGCAAGTTGCTGGCACTGGCGTCCGTCATCGTCGGTCTTCATATCGTCGAGGCCCTAACGCTTGGCACCTCCACGCTCGGGTCCTTTCTCGCAAACGGCCTGCAAATCTGTGCCTGCGGTTTTGCCGCGGTCCTGGCTTTCGGGGCATCTCGACGCGAGCGCGGATTGAGCCGCACCTTCTGGCTGATCTTCGGGGCGAGCATCGCGACGTGGGGCGTAGCGAACCTGGGCTGGATGTACTACGAAGTGGTGCTCCACAGCGAACCGCCCACGACCTCGGTGGTACGATTCTTATTCGGTTTGGAAAACGTGCTGATCGCGATAACCCTGTTCCTGGACCAGGACAAGGATTCTCCGCGGATCGACCCGGAATCCGCCCTTGACTTCATCCAGATCGGAATCGTTTTCTTTTTTATTTACCTCGAATATTACTACCTGCCGGCTCGCCGCCTTGACAACTACTCCGCATTCCTGCGGGAGATGCGCGTCGAGAACGTGGAAGATGCTTTGCTCACCGTCCTGGCCGCTTTCCAGGCGCTGCGCGCGCGGAAACAGCACACTCAAAAACTTTATGGCGGCCTCGCTCTCTACCTGCTGTTCTTGACGGTGTGCGCAGCGCTGGCCCAGTACTTGCAAATCGTCAAGCCAGCCCCAACAGGGACGTTGCGGGACTTGCTATGGACATTCCCGTTTCTCGTTGGTGCTATGTGGGCGGCGCAGTGGCAGCCAAGTCCAGTGGCGGAAACTGGTTCGCGATTGCGGCGAAAGACGTTCGGCGAATTGATGCTGACCAACGCCACGTTTGCACTGGCGCCGTTGATCATACTCTGGCAGGTCTCGCAACTGGAAGCGGAGTGGCGTCTGCTTCGCTTCTCACTTCTTGGCGTCTCCATCGTGTGCTACGCCGTGCGCCTGGCAATTAGTCAATTTCATGAGGCACAAAGTGCGAACGCCGTGGAGACGCATACGCTGGCTATGGATTCCGCCATCAATGGCTTGGCCATTCTCGATGCCGGAGGGAAATACATTTACGTCAACCAGGCCTACGCGCGGATGATCGGGAACACAAATCGGGAAGCGATGGTGGGCAAGTCATGGCGCGAGATTTCCGCCTCTCAGGATGTTGCACCGGTAGCGTCGGAGATTCGCGAAGCCCTGAAGCAACATGGCAAATGGTTCGGGCCGCTGACCGTACCTCACAGCGGCGGAACAGCGGTCGACATGGAAATGGCCATTACCACACTGCCCGATGGCGGCACGATTTGCGTGAGCGGCGACATTACCGAGCGGGTGAGCGCGCAGCGTGCGCGTGCCGAAACCGAAATTAAATACCGCAAGCTCATCGAGCAAGTGGCGGCCATAAGTTATATCGCCGAAATTGGGGTCAACGGCCAGTGGTTTTACGTCAGCCCCCAAATCGAAACCATGTTTGGCTACTCCGCGGAGGAATGGCTTTCAAATTCAAAAGATTGGATACGTTACATCCCCATCGACGATCACCCCATCGTTCATGCCGCGGAGGAGAACAGCGCACGCGGCGAACCCTTCCAGGCCGAATATCGCGTCACGCGGAAGGACGGGAATACCATTTGGGTGAGCGACACGGCGGTCGTGGTGCGCGGCAGTGACAGCCATCCCGTCATGGAGGGCCTGATCGTCGATATCACCGACCGGAAAATGCTCGAAAATCAATTGTTGCAGGCGCGCAAGATGGAGGCCGTGGGAAGGCTAGCGGGAGGTGTCGCGCACGATTTCAATAATCTTCTGACCATCATCAAGGGTTACGTCGAGATGGCTATGCAGCGCTGCCTGGACCGGCCAGAGCTGCACAACGATATCCGGCGCATCGAAGATGCTGCCGATCGCGCGGTCACGCTGGTTCGGCAGTTGCTGGCCTTCAGCCGCAAGCAGGTTCTGCGGCCGAAAATCCTCGATCTCAACGCCATCGTTATGAATCTCGACCAGCTCCTCCGGCGGCTGATGAGCGAAAACATCGCGATGAAGACATTTGTGTCGAATGACGTTGGAGCGATAAAAGCTGATCCGGGTCAGATCGAACAAGTCATCATGAATCTGGTCGTGAACGCGCGTGACGCCTTGCCCGATGGCGGCCGGATCCTCATTGAAACGAGCAACGTCGATCTCGACTCTGCCTATACCCGCGATCACACTGTCGTGCGTCCGGGGCCTTACGTTTTGCTGGCGGTCACGGACACAGGCATCGGCATGACGGCCGACACGGCCGCCCACATTTTCGAGCCTTTCTACACGACGAAGGAAAGCGGCCGGGGCACCGGACTCGGTCTTTCGACCGTCTATGGCATCGTGAAGCAGAGCGGCGGGTACATCTGGGTGTACAGCGAACTGGGAAAAGGCACCACCTTCAAGGTTTATTTGCCGCGCGTCAAAGATGCCGTCCAGGCGCCGGCAACGGCGGAAACGCCCGCATCCGCGACGCGCAAGGGCCACGAAACCATCCTGCTTGTCGAAGATGAACCCGACGTGCGCGAGCTCACGCAGATGGTTCTCACTGAGCGAGGGTACAGGGTGATCGAAGCGCTTACGCCGGAAGACGCAGAGCGCCTGGCCGGAAACAACGGCACGGAAATCCATCTGCTATTAACGGACGTGGTGATGCCGGGAATGAGCGGACGCGAACTGGCCAGGCGTCTCACCGGGCGTTACCCCCATCTGCGAGTGCTGTATATGTCCGGCTACACTTACAATGTGATGGCGCAAGACGGGACGCTTGAGGAAGGAATCTCCTTCCTCCAAAAACCATTTACTCCCCAAGCGCTAACGCAAAAAGTCCGCGAGTCGCTGGACCGCCCCATCCCCGTAAAATAAATAGGGCGCATCACAATGGCTCTACTGTGTTCCCGCCAGGGGAACGGTCTTGCCTGTGGCCGCGGACTGTCTGGCCGCGTCGAGTATTTGCGTCACAATCACGTTTGTCTCGAGGGAAGATTGTCCCTCCGGTTTCATGCCACCTAAAAGCACCGCGCGTAAATAAGAAACGGAATCTTCCTTCGTTTTCTCCAATGGCTTCGCGTCGGCCGATACCTCCTGTTTTTCGGGAAACCGCACGCGCACCGTGTCGCGCCCGACGGTGATGGCATAGCCTCTCTGCCCGTACACTTCCATATCTTTTCGGGAGAACGGCCAGTTCCAGGAAGCCTGGATAATCGCCTGGGCGTGGGGATAAGTCAGGAGAATCGTCGCCTCATCATCCACCCGCGCGTAGACATCCGGCTTGATTTGCTGCGTGACGGCGGTCACCGAGTCCGGTCGGCGGCCATCCATCAGCCAGGTCGCCAGGTCCGCGCCATAACAGCCAAAATCAAAGAGCGCGCCTCCGCCGTTTAGTTTAGGATCGGTGAGCCAGGCAAGAAACTCCGGGCCGACGTTGATCTCTTTCGGGCCCTGATGACCGTCATGCACGACAATTTTTCGAATTTCTCCAATGGCGTTCTCGTGCACCAGGTCGTAAGCCGCTTGATTGCTGCGGTACCAAGTCGTCTCGTAATTTACCAAAACTTGAATCTTGCCCGCGCGCGCCGCTTTCTCGATGGCGCGTGCATCTTCGAAGCTGACCGCCAGCGGCTTTTCCATCATCACCGGAACGCCATACCGCGCGCATATCTCCACCACACGACGATGATCGTAGGTGTTGGTGTACGCGAGTACCGCCTGAGGATGCGTCGCCTTCAGCATTTCTTCCAGGTCGGAATAGAACAGACCTGGCGCCAAGCCATACTTCTTCGTGAATTGTGCTGTTAGCTGGCGATCGGCTTCGGCAATTCCGACGACCTGCAGGTCCGTCCTCTTCTGAAACTGGTCGAAGAATCCGAAGGCGTGTCCGTGCACCAGTCCTGCCAGTACGACACGCACCGGCGCTTCTTCCTTTTTATCCGCCGCCTTCGTTTGTCCGCGGGAAACAGCGTTCGCGCTCCCCAACACGGCTATGGTCATCAGGAAAACAACAGGAAATGTGTTACTTCGCATGCTCCTCCTTCAAATCTTCGGCATTCTCTCTCCCGCGTGCGCGACAAAGGCTGAACACAGCGGGAGACAGGCAATCTCAAAATTGCTCTGTCCGCCGCATTCTCTATCCCACGCCGCGCGTCGGATTCTACCTCAGTTGGGTCTGCGCGTAGAGAGCCGGGCTCACGGAAGCACTTCGTGCGTTAGTTTTGTCGAACCGGAAGGAAGGTTGCTGATTCCGTCGAAATAGCGTGGCAGGTCTGATCAATCAAAATGGGACTTAATTGACGCATCCAGGAGGACGATTCCAGAGCTTTTTGGACCCCTCGGTGCCGGCATCCCGGAGACACTCGTAGTGCTCTTAATCAATGAGAACGGCGAGAGCCTCTGGGCTCGCTGGACCTATCGACATCTCCGCCTCGGGCCACCGTCTCAGGTGTGGCCCGATGACAGACGCAGGGCCGTCTGAATGCCCACCCACAGTCCAAGGCCGCAGGCCGTTAGGATGGCAATCGCTGCCAGGATTTTCTTTCGTGTGCTTATTGAAGATTCTTGTACCTGGCTTGGACTTTCAGAATAAAGCGATAGTATTTTCATCGTTCCCTCCCAGTGACAGGTCGCGCGGGAGCGAAGCCTGCCCTAGGGACGGGAGCGCAGTCGCAGCGCCGAACAGCGCGATGATGAGGATTTGATTTTCGATCTCACCTCATTTGCACGCATATTCGGCGAAAGGTCGACCTATTTCATTGCGAAAGAACAACAATAATGTAATTTGGCTGTAAATTCGGGCGAAACGCCCCAAGACCACCGGTGGTCCCCATGGAGGTCTGGATCAACAAGCCGTTTCAACTAACTTGAAAAAACTCACTAATTTCCGTGGGCACCTGTCTCAAAGTCATTGATAGGCGTCGAAAAACGACGCTTTCTGATCGCTGCTTAAAAGTGGATTCCGGGGCCGTTTGACCAGATGGGCTAGTTCTTGGCGTCCAAGAGTCGGGCCATCACTTGTGGAGCGGAGGTAGGCAGCTTGCAAACATAGTTCTCGCAAACATAGGCTGTGGCACGATCTTTGATGCGATGGGCTCCCGCTACAAAAGGCAGCCACCGCGCGAGTTGCTGTTGTCCGCTGCCGCCATCGGCGAGAAGCAGAATCATGTTTGGGAGGAACCTAATGTTGACCTGGCGCAACAAATCACGTGTGTCCTGGGATAGGGGATCTCCGGCGATGAGTATTTGTTTCGTTTGAGCGAGTCGAAAATCGAGAGCGGAAACAAGTGCTGGCACTGCCTCGGGGTTTGACTGCAGCCGAGAAGCGAACGCTGATAGCGTTTTATAGGCCGCATCGCGCCACCCAGCGCGGTCCGTGAATTGGGCGAGGCGAAGGAGATTCATGGCGGCAGTCGAATTGGGGGAAGGTTCGGCGCCATCGTACGACTCGCGTGTAGGGCTGAGGAGCGAAGGATCAGATGTAACCGAGTCGAAATAGCCGCCCTCTTTCGCATCTCCGAATAGCTGGTCCTGTTTTTCTTGCAGTGAAACAGCCCAAGTCAGCCAGTGCACGTCGAAGCCCGCCTGGTACAGGTCCAGAAGTCCGCTGATGAGATCGGTGTAGTCGTCGAGGAAGCCGTCCACGGTGGGACCGCCCGCGCGAAAGCTGCGCCAAAGCTTGCCGGTCTTCGAATCATAAAGATGAGATTCGAGAAACTTTGCCGTGGCTTGCGCGCGTTCGAGATAGCGCGGCTCATCGAGAGCCTGGCTGGCCCGCGCCAGCGCAGAGATCATCATGCCATTCCATGCTGTGACGATCTTATCGTCGAGAGGGGGCTGCGGGCGGCGAGCCCGCGCTTCGAATAAGGCTCTCCGTCCGGAAGTCAGCTTCCCGGCGGTTTGCGGAACGGTTAGGCTGAATTTCTTGGCCGTCTCCTCCGTCGAGTGCGCTTCATACAAAATGTTCTTACCATGCAGTTCGCCGCGAATGTCTTGTTGCGCGGGAACGTTTCCGCCGGATTCAACTCCGTAGGCGTATTCGAAGACCGTCGAATCCTGTCTGTTTAGGACGCCCTCAATTTCTTTCGCCGTCCAGATGTAAAAGACTCCCTCACCGGTCTCCGGCTTTCCAGGAGCAATTTGGCTGTCGGCATCCTTGGCGGAGGCAAAACCGCCGCGAGGCCGCTGCATCTCGCGCAGCGTGAAATCGAGAATCCTTCGCGCGGTATTCGCATACAAGGGGTCATGCGTGATCTGGTAGGCCTCCGTGTAGACGATCGCCAGTTGTGCCTGGTCGTACAGCATCTTCTCGAAATGAGGAACGAGCCAGGTCGCACCCGTCGAATACCGGTGAAATCCACCACCGAGCTGGTCGTGAATGCCGCCGCGCTCCATGGCGCGGAGTGTGTTGAGCGTCATTTCGAGCGCGTCTCGCTGGCCCGTGCGGGCGAAATAGCGGAGCAAGAAACACAGCGCGACCGGCCTCGGGAACTTCGGCGCTCCTCCGAAGCCGCCGTTCGTGGCGTCGTAGCTCGATGCAATCTGTTTGTACGCCTGGTCAAGAATGGCGGGTTGTAGATCGCCCGTGGCCGGAGGCTGCTTGCTGACCATCTGAATGAGTTGCTGTGTGGCGAGTCCTGCGGTCTGAGTGATTGAATCTTGTTGTGTTTTCCACGAGTCGGAGACCTTTTCTAAGAGCGCCTTGAGTTGGTCCGGAGGAAAGTACGTGCCGCCGAAAAAAGGTTTGCGCTCGGGGGTGAGCACCACATTCAGCGG
>DATNLB010000224.1:0-2979 GCA_035603095.1 Candidatus Acidiferrales bacterium | reverse complement strand
GGACAGAATCCGCAGCGCACGCCGCTCTCCGCCACTGCGATACTGCCGGAACCTCCTCCACTCGTCACGGTTAGCGAAGAAGCGGTGATCGATGGCTATTCGTTCACGGTCAGCTCACCGGTGATGCAGCTCCGCGCAACTTCCACGCGAGCGGATCGAATACCTCTGCGAATCGTTCCGGCCTACACGCTGGCGGTCGAGCCAAAGCAAGCGATCGAGATTACGGCCAGGCAGAATAAGCCCTTCGATGTATTGCTGCGCGTGCATTCCTACGCGACTCAAGCGGGTGAGGTTCGGGCGGCGCTGACGGCGCCGCGGGGTTGGAAAACGGGCGCAGCCGTGCCCTTGAAATTCGAGGGAGCGGGCGACCGCTATGCCCGGCTGACCGTGACGCCGCCTTTGAAGCTCGGCAAAGGGAACTTCAAGATTTCGGCGTACGCGGAGCGCGTGGCCGACCGCGCCCGGAGCGACAAGGCCGAGAAGTTCACCACTTCGCTGGAGCCTTTGCCGACGCTGCCGACGCAGCTTTGGAGCGAGCCGGCCCAGTGCGCCGTGCACGCGTTTGACGTGCTTGTGCCGGCGAATCTCCGCGTTGGCTACATCACCGCGGAAAGCGAACCTGTGCCGGAAGCACTGCAGCGCCTGGGCATTCGCGTGGAGATGCTGGACGCCGTGGCGCTGGCCTTCCGTGATTTGTCCCCATTCAGTGCGATCGTGGTCGGTGTGCGCGCGTACGAACTTCGGCCGGAATTGTCTGGAGCGAATCAGCGGCTGCTGGACTACGTTTCAAACGGCGGGACGCTGGTTGTGCAATACCAGCGCGAATTTGCATGGGATAAATTCCAATATGCTCCGTATCCCGCGCTGATCTCGCCGCCGATTCCACCCGCGAAGGATGCCGCGCCTCCAACGCCGCGGGCCTTGCCGCGCATCACCGACGAAAATTCACCGGTCAAATTTCTGAAGCCGGATGATGCGCTCCTGAACAGGCCCAACAAAATCACTCAGGATGACTTCCAGGGCTGGGTGCAAGAGCGCGGTCTTTATTTTTGGACGCAGTTCGATTCAAAATATACGCCGCTCCTCGCCATGAACGATCCCGCAGAGCCCGGCCTCAACGGCGGCCTTGTCTACACGCGCTATGGCAAAGGCGCGTACATTTATACGGGCCTGGCCTTCTTCCGGCAATTGCCCGAAGGAGTCCCTGGGGCTTACCGTCTTTTCGTCAATTTGCTCGGCGCGTCGCAGAACCAGGGAACCCGGCCGACCAGGAAAAAACCTCGGGCCCGAAAGCCTTAGCTGCAACTAGTTGGAGCAAATAAACCAAATGGGCAAATCGCCGCCGCGCCCAAGTCAGCGTGCTATTCTTTTCAGCCGAGGGGTGAAACGCGAATGAGAAATCATTTTGGAAACCGCTTGGCCAGCCGAACGGCTCACAAGGTCATTCTCTTGTTGCTGGTGTTCGCGCTCTCTTGGACTTGCGTTTCTCCCGCTGCGGCACAGAAAGAAAAGAAAAAGAAGACAGATCCTCCCGCCTCCGCGGACAGCTCCAAAACGGTGATTCCTTTGAGCGACGAACAGCAAATCGATTACACGCTCTCGGAAATGCTCGGCGCATGGCAGCTCGGGGATATCGAAAAACTGCACAAGGACTACGCCGACGATGTTGCAATCGTGAACGGGTCGTGGGCGCCGCCGATTCTCGGCTGGACCAATTATCTAGCCGTTTATGAGCAGCAGCGCGCGCGCATGCAGCAGGTGCGCATGGATCGCTCGAATACCTACATCAAGGTGAGCGGTACGGTGGGTTGGGCGTGCTACCAGTGGGATTTCGCGGCAGTTGTGGACGGCCAGCCGACGGAATCCCAAGGCCAGGCCACGGTGGTTTTAGAAAAACGCAACAATCGCTGGGTCATCGTGCTCAATCACACTTCGCTGGCTCCGAAGGTTCCGCAGGCCGTTCCTGCAAACGCACCTTCACCGCAGCAGCAACCTGCAAAGCCGACACCGCGCTGAATCTTGCCGCTAAGCTATCGAGAGATGAAGACCTTAGAAGAGGCCCTTCAGCCCTTCCTTGAGCCACATTCCGGCAATCACCAGCAGTAATGCACCTGCCAGGATGCCCGTTCCCATGATGGGCCGCGAGAGCGCGTTGATCTTGGCCACAATCTCCCGCTGCTCCCTGGCCATATGTTCTTGAGCCGCATCGAGAAAGATTTGATCATCTTCGTGGCTCGCGAGGAGGCTCCGCCGCAGCAACAGAACTAGGAATACGGCGGTAACGACTCCCCAGGCTATAAGCAGGTAAAGTAATGGCCCCGTCAGCGTTTGTGGATCCATGGTTGACCTCCCGTTGGAACCGATCCGCGGTGCCGGCAAGGCCGGCAAGGGGTAATTTGGGTTGATAAGGCGGAGTATAGCACTTTGGATTAAAAATTCTAGTGCATAGAATTATCAATTCGCATGCTGCAACATGAGTTTGCCTGCCTAAGGACCTGAGCCCGAGCGCGACTGAATACAGGGGCAAGTTGAATAAGCTAAAGCAGATTTTTTCGGCCAGGCCCTCGGCGTCAAGGGTGAGTGGACCGGTGATGGCAGATTAGGATCGCTGCGCCTCCGGTGACGCAGGCGTTCCCAAACTCCCGCACTCTGGTCGCGTTGACAAAGGAGGCAGTGGCGGGCAGAATGAAAATGCTTCGATGTATGTGTGACTCCGGCTGGGCCGTGGTCAACATCTCAAGTCAAGCATCACCCCGACCCGGTCGGGGTGAAACTCGCACTCGTGCCCGAGTGGCGGAACTGGCAGACGCGCTAGCTTCAGGAGCTAGTGATCGCAAGGTCGTGGAGGTTCGAGTCCTCTCTCGGGCACCATCTTTCGCGTAGGTTCGCAGACGGAATGTTGCAAGTTGGTTGGGGTTGGGGGCGAAGGTCCGTTCTGTTGACATCCTCCTCTCGCTGGGTGGATAGCCCAAAAGTTAA
>DATNLB010000147.1:0-6228 GCA_035603095.1 Candidatus Acidiferrales bacterium | reverse complement strand
GAAGGGTGGCCAGGGAGAAATGGGAAGCGCGTTGGCAAAGATCTATGTCGTGTTGAGCGGAGCAATTTTGGTAGTGGTCGGTGTGGTGGGATTCTTTCGCCACGAAATGTTCAACCTCACCTTCCCTCCCGCCCATAACGTATTTCACCTCGTCAGCGGCTTGATTGCTCTTTGGGCCGGGCTCGGAAAGAGCGCGAATGGGGTGCGGCGGTTTGGTCTGATGTTTGGAGCGATTTATACCCTGGTGGCCATCGCAGGCTTCGCCGGTATGCGGGACCTCGGGCCCATCCAATTGGATTTGAATACCCATTTCAATTTCATCCACCTTGGAGTTGGTCTCCTTAGTCTCGCGGCCGGTGTTGCCGGCGCAAAGCCGGCCGTGACCCAATAGACCGAAGTATCTTCTCCCTGCAAACGGCGCGGGGGCTCAACTCCATCGGCAATGATGGGAATCAAGTGGTCAAGCGATCCGGAGAGATGGGGCGCAACTGCCAGGCCTTGAGCGAAATGAGCGCAGGCAGATCGTTGTCGCTGACCCGAGCGCGGAGGAGTCCGTCCGGCTTGCGATAAAGGCGCGTCGTGAGGACGTGCCGGCGGTCGCAGATGAGCTCGGCAACGGAAGCGTCCAAGAAAAGATGGAACTCGATTTCGTGTTTTGGCCCAAGGGGTACTTCCAGGGCAAACCCATTGACGGTGAGCGTCACCGCGGCTGCGCCCTTCGGCTCAAGCTTGGCGGACCACCAGGGGCCGCCGCGGTCCTCCAGGGTAAACGTGAAGCGGGGCGATTTGGTTTTCCAGGCCAGCTCTCCGGCAGCATTCTCGATCTGGATTTCTTCCATGGCGTGGCCCAACTGGGACAAGTCCGCGTGTTGTCCCGGGAGAGCGAACGATTTCGCGCGCAGCGCCTGTGTCCCCGGCGCAACCTGCATCTCGAGGCCGCCATCAGAATTGAGCGACAAGACTCTGGGCAGGGCCATACAGCCAGCCCAACCGGCGGCCCTGAATTCGGCTTCGGGGCGTGTTTCCGGAATCCAGCCCCACAGGATGCGATTGCCCATGGCGTCGAGTTGCGTTTTCTGCGCGTAGTAGGCGCCGTGATCGAGGATGCCGCGCCTCTCAGAATGAAACACGTGTTCCTTGGGATCGAGCTCGCCGGACTCCCAAATCACCTGACCCGCAGTCGAATAAAGAAGGACGTGCTTCTTTCCCAACGGAAAAAAATCAGGGCACTCCCACATCTCGCCAGAGTCCACGGGATTGCTGGAATCCTTTTCCGTCCACTTTCCGGAAGCGAGCGGGTGCAGATACTCCCACTGGCGCAAGTCCCTAGAGTGGTAGAGAAGCACGCGGCCGCCTTGCTTGAAGAGACCTGAGCCGACACCGAGATACCAATTTTCACCTTCGCGCAAAAGAAAAGGATCGCGGAATCCCGCCAAACGAGGGTCCTTGGGCGGTTGGAGCACGGGCTGATTCCACTTGGTCCAGGTAAGAAGCTGCGGATCGGAGGAAGTAGCAAGGCACTGTACCTCGCGAAAGTTGTGGCCACCGTCGCGGAGAGTCGCCTGTTCCGGAGCGACGGTCTTCACACCCGTGTAGAGAATTGTAGCGGTGCCGTGATCGTCCACCGCGCTTCCGGTGAAACACCCATCGGCGTCGTCCCATCCGGGAGTCGGAGCAAGGGCAATCGGCAAATGGCGCCAGTGAATCATGTCCTCGCTCACCGCGTGAGCCCAGTGCATATCGCCCCAGACCGCGGCGTTTGGGTTGTATTGGAAAAACATGTGGTAGTGGCCCTTCCAATAGATCGGGCCGTTGGGATCATTCATCCAGTTTTTGGCGGGGAGCAGATGATATTGCGGGCGGAGCGGATCCGCGGCGAGACGCTCCCGCGAATCCGAGGCCTGACTCTTCCAGAAAGACGACGGCCAAGTAGCGCACGCACCGGAAGCGCCGAGAGCCCGCACGAAATCGCGCCGCAGAATGCGCATGGCAATTATCCCTGTAGTTTAAATCGGCCGGCCCTTTCGATTCATCCACGGAATGCGGGCTCGCCTCCGCAGCAGATGCTCGGCTATTGCTTCTCGTGCTTTGCGTGCGCTGCTTCTTGTTCGCTTTTGTAAGCTTTCCAGGACTGGTCGATGACGTAGGCGTGAACCGCATCCGCCTCAGCCACCGTCATGTGGGCTTTGGGAAAAGCAAACTTTGGCGGATCCGCAAGACCGGGCATGCCTTTCGACCAGTGGCTGCCGCCCAAGACGATGCCGTACCAATCCTTATGTACTTCAGGCGGGGCGTAGCGCAGATCGGGGATCGCGCCGTCCTCCACCCAGGCGCCGCTGCCATCGATGAAAGGGGAGTGGCACCCTTCGCAGTAAAACGACACGTAAAGCTTTTCGCCCTTGCGAATGATTTCTTCGCTCACTTTCTGCTCAGGTGGTTTCGGCACGGGTGGAACTTCGATGTGCGGCGTCGGAAAGGGAACCTTGCCGCCGAGTTTGAACGCGTACAGACGTTCCGGGCCGCGCTTGGATTCGGGTGTAGCCATCGTGCGCGCCGGAGCAAAGAGGCGCGATCCGGAACCCCAGCCCACGGAAGTAATCACATACTGCTCGCCGTTCACAGAAAACGTGACGGGTATGGAATCGATCGCGGACTTGGTCTGGATGGACCAGAGTTTTTTCCCGGTGTCGGCGGCATAGGCCGCAAATTCGCCGGTGCCTTGTCCCTGAAAAACCAGGTTGCCTGCCGTCGAGAGCACGCCGCCGTTGACGGCGATCTGCTCCTCGACGGACCAGCGTGCGGTTTCCGCAATGGGGTCCCAAGCGATCAGCCGTCCGAAAAGACCCACGCCGCCTTCTCCTGCTTCTACGGCGGCACTGGTATCGGAGCGGCGGTCCGTTGATGGAATATAGACCAGCCCTGTGAGCGAGCTATAGCTCATGGGCCACCAGTTGTGAACTGTCCACTGTCTGCCGCCGCCCTGCGACGCGGGGATCAAAACTGGTTTAGCCGACTGAAGGTCGTATGCACTGGCCCAAGTGGTTTTGACGAGCGGCTTGGCGGAAAGCAGCTTGCCGGTTTTGGCGTCCAGGATATAGAAGAAGCCATTCTTGGGGGCGGTCATCGCCACATGACGCTTTTCTCCGTTGATGGTGAGGTCGGCCATCATGATCTGGTTGTTTTCCGAGTGCACGCCTTCGGTCCCCGTCTGGAAGTGCCAGACGTATTCTCCGGTGTCCGCCTTCACCGCGATGATGCATTGGGAGAAGAGCTTTTCTCCGGTAATTTTGACTCCGGTCATTTCTCCGTAGCCGACGTCCGCGCCCGCGGTGCCAAAAATCACGAGGCCTGTGGGGTCGTCATACGTGATGGCGTGCCACACGTCGCCGCCGCCGATCTTCCACGAGCCTTCGCCGAACCAGGTTTTCGAGGCCATCTCCAGTTCCTTTGTTTCGAAACCTTTTGCGGGATCGCCCGGAACGGTCCAGAACCGCCAGACTTCCTTGCCCGTTTCGGCGTCATAGGCGGCAAGAGCGCCGCGGACGCCATCATCCGAACCGTTGTAGCCCATGAGGATTTTCCCCTTGGCAACTCGAGGCGCGCCGGTGATGCCGGTTTGCAGGGGCTCGCAGACGGTGGCCTCCCAGATTTTCTTTGCTGTGGCGGCATCGACGGCAATCAGGCGGCAGTCACCCGTGCCGACATAAACTTTTCCGTTCCAGACGGCCACGCCTCCATTGGTGCGCGCAGAATAAGAGCCGTTCAGCGCCAGGTCGAGCCGGATCTTGGGATCGTACTTCCAGAGGAGTTTTCCCGTGGACGCTTCCACGGCGTAAACCTTGGAGAGCGGGGCGCTGACGTAGATGACGCCATCGACAACGATCGGCTCGGAGACAATGCCCATTGCGCCGTCGTAGTCCAGATACCAGGCCAGGCCCAAATTGCCGGTATTCTGATCGTTAATCTGCTTGAGCGGACTGAAATGTTTCGAATCGTTGGTGCGGCCGTTCACCAGCCAGTTGTTCCCGGTGGCGGCATCGGACATCACGCGCGCCTCGTTCACGTCGCCGGGCTTCGCCGTGCTGTCCGCCGAAGAGCGCAGCGCAATGGCAACTCCGGCCGCGGCAATGACGAGTGTCAGACCCAGAATGCGCCGTGTTTTCATGCCAGACCGCCTTTCGAATGAGCCGCGGAACGTCCGCCGCACCGCTGCGAGAATCGCTTGCCCGAAGCTGATTGGCACGGAATTTCCGTGTGCCATGTTAGGTGCGCGGCGGAAACAAAGTCAACGCGTGCGAAGTTGTGTTTTGCGGTGCGCGAACGCGCGAATTTCGCTCCAGAGAACGAATACGAAATAGACGGAGAGCAGAAGAAGCTCGGGCTCGATGGCGTGGCGGTATTTTGCGACCGGATAGACGAAATAATAAGGAACGGGATAAACGAGGAGAGCGGCAGCGAAGAGCAGCCACCCGCGCGGGAGTCGCGTCAAAACGAAAAGAAGCCCGAGCCAGCCGCCGAGAGACAGCGGCCAGAATTCCCAAGGCTGCCACCATTCCCTGCCCTGATAGAGCAGCGATGTGCCATCCCAGAACCACCAGGCGCGATGGAGCGTCAGGTCGAGAAATTCGGACCGATACTCGCGGACAAAACGCAGGCCGTCTTCCTTGTAGTAGTCGACGAAAGCCATCTCTCCCATGGCCGCATACTGTTTGAATACTGCGGGATTGCCCCCGGGATGCTTGCCGCTGAAACCCATGCCGTTGCTGAAATGATAGTTGCCGAGGTGAAATTCAAACCAGAAGTTGCTCCGAAAAAAAACCGGCCGCCCGAAGACGCGCTCGTTGCGCATCAGCCAGGGTGAAACCAGCGCCGCGAAGAGCACGCCGGCAAGCGCGGCGGAAGCGAACCAGGGCCTGAAGGAGCGGTGGTTCACAAAGGCCGCGTAGAGAAAGGTAAACGGCATGACGCTGAGCAAAGCGGGATTGGTCAGCGCGATCACCGCCCAGAGCGCGCCGAGCGATAGCCAGAGTTTCCGGGTGTTTTTCTCCGCGACATCGAGCGTAACGATGAAGGCCGCGGAAAGAAGAAAGGCGCTGGCGGTAAAATCCCAAATCCAGGAAACAGTCCAGCGGAAAAAAATGGGGCTGAGCGCCCAGATCCACGCGGCGCAGAATCCAACTTGTGCGCCCAACGTGCGGCGGCCCAAGGCGTGGATGGCGATGCCGGTGGCCGCGGCGATGATGCACTGAATGCCGAGAAGCACGATCGCGGAGGCCGCGGAATAGATGCCGAAGAGCCGGAAGACCAAGGCAACTAAATAAGGATAAACCGGGGCGACCCAGGCGGTCGGTCCAGTGTCCAGGTGAAATGGCGAACTGAAACCCTGTCCGCGAACAATGTGATCCGCGATGCTGCAAACTTCCTCGCCGAAAGGAAGGTTATCGTTCGGGGAGCCGACGTAAGTTTTTTTCCAGAGCACGAATCCGAAGCGCAGGATAAATCCGCACACGAGAAGCAGTATGTACAGGTTGCGATACCTGGCATTCTCCGGCGGCGAGTCGGGACTTGTGGGAGCTTCCGGGGCGGCGACAGACATACCATTTATTGTGGGAGACACGCTCGCCTAGCGACAAGGTGGAGTTGGAGTTTGAATTCTTATGCGGCACTGGGAAAGGGGGATGAGCAGTTACAAGAAAGAAAGGACGACAGGTTGGAAGGAAGAACAACCTCAGCGGGCAGTAGTACGCGGTTGGATGGTTCGCAAGGTAAACTCAAAGCTGAAAAAATCAGGAAGAAGCGAACGTCAAGTTTCGAACAGGCAACTCGATCCAACCAGGTGACGGGCTAAACGAGATGAAACCGCGGCTACAGGTGATGAAATTCGGCGGCACGTCGGTCGGCGATGCCGCGTGCATCGCCAGGACGGCGCAGATTATCGCGAAGGCGGCAAAGGAGAGCGGCTGCATCGCGGTGGTTTCCGCGATGAGCGGAGTCACAAACCGATTGATCGAGGCCGCAAAAAAGGCGCAGGAAGGGAACACGGGAGAGGCTGCGGCTGTTGCCGATGCGCTGCGAAAGCAACACGAGGCCGCACTGACGAGCTTGATCCATCACGAAAACGAGCACGCGCGGATCAGGCGCTGCCTGGAAGAGGTGCTTGCGGAAGGGCGGCGTCTCTGCGAAGGAACGGCGCTGCTCTGCGAACTCACGCCCCGCACCCTTGACGCG
>DATNLB010000261.1:0-4598 GCA_035603095.1 Candidatus Acidiferrales bacterium | reverse complement strand
TTCATGACCACCTTTCGGGGAACCTCGCGGCACCCGGGCTCCGTGTCGTGCGGGCCGAATTCCAAGCGAGCGGAAATTGGCCGAGCCTAGTTCTGGTAAGCAGAGCTAATAACAATTTACTCGCGCGAGTCGGTGAAATCGCGCAGTTCTTGTTTAGTTTACATGATTGGATAATGGCGATGGCTCCTTCTGCTGGGCAGACCTGGCGAGACTCAGACGGCCAAAGTGCGAATGAGAGGAGCGGCGCCGTGAGGATCATAGCCGGTAAAAGGAGATGGAGGCATTGCCTGCCTATGCATCCAGAGCGCCGCCAGAGCCGGCGGGAAGCTCGATTTGGTATTTGGTGCGGGCTTTTTCGGCGTGCTGTTCGAAGGCCAGGGCGATTAGTTTGTCGATCAATTCGCGGAAGGGAATGCCGCTGGCTTCCCACAGCTTCGGGTACATACTGATGGAAGTGAAGCCGGGGATGGTGTTCACTTCGTTGAGAAAGATCTTGCCGCCTTCTTTTTCCAGGAAGAAATCGACGCGGGCCATGCTGCTAAGTTCGAGCGCGCGAAACGCGTCGACGGCGTACTTCTGGATTTTTTGCACTTGCGCAGGCTTGAGCTCGGCGGGAATCAGGAGTTGCGTGCCTTCTTCTAAATACTTTGCGGTGTAGTCGTAAAATTCGCGGTGCGGGACGATTTCCCCGGGAACGGACGCCTGCGGGTTGTGGTTGCCGAGGACGGAGACTTCGATTTCGCGCGCGATGACGCACTCTTCGACGAGAATTTTCATGGCGAACTCGGAGGCTAGATTCAGCGCAGGCGCCAATTCCTTGCGCGAGTGGACTTTGCTCATGCCGACGGAAGAGCCAAGCGTGGCGGGTTTCACGAAAACGGGGTAGCGGAATTTCAGTTCGACGGCGCCTTGAATTTCTTCCGGATTGCTTTCCCAGTCGTGACGATGGATGGTGATCCAAGGTACGACGGGGATTTTCGCCACTTGAAGCAAACGTTTGGCGACGTCCTTGTCCATGCCGATCGCGGAGCCGAGGACGCCCGCGCCGACGAAAGGCAATCCCGCCAAATCGAGCAGGCCCTGAATCGTTCCGTCTTCGCCAAAGGTGCCGTGCATCACGGGGAAAACGATATCGATGCGCTGGCCGCCGCCGCTGCCGTCCAGCTTTACGAGCGCCGCATCGGTGGGGTCCGCGGTCATCATCACTCGCTGGCCGCCCTTCAGGACGTCCGGCAGCATTTTTTGCGCACCGGCGCCGACCAGCCAGTGGCCCTCTTTGCTGATGCCGATGGGCACCGCTTCATACTTGTCGGGATCGAGGCCGCGAATCACCGAGGCCGCCGATGCGAGGGAGACTTCATGTTCGCCGGAGCGTCCGCCGAAGAGGATGCCGACGCGGAGTCTTTTCTTGTTCTCAGGGGTCATGGGAGTTTGGGGTGCCAGTTGTCAGTTTTCAGTTATAAGTGAAAAAAGAGGATTGGTGGGGTGGATGTTTTTTGTGCGGTTCTGAATTGACAACGGAGGCGCTAGAGGGCTCGCCGTCGACAGTTAACAGTTGACAGTCTACAGTTCGAAGAGAAAGTGGGAAAGAATGCGCGTCGTGGCCGGGGGACAGTATTTTCTTACGATTTTTTACTGACAACTGATGACTCAAAACTGTCTACAGAATTTTTTGGCCGAGGCCGGAGAGGACTAGTTCGACGCCGAGGAGGGCGGTGCGGTTGTGCTCGTCGAGAATGGGATTGATCTCGACAACTTCGAGGGAAACCATGGACTCCGTATCGGCGATCATCTCCATGGCGAGATGGGCTTCGCGGTAGGTGACGCCGCCGCGGACAGGAGTGCCGACACCAGGGGCGTCGGCCGGATCGACGAAGTCCATGTCGAGGCTGACGGCGACGCCTGCGGTGTCGTCCATGGCGTACTTGAGGGCGTCCGACATGACTTCGCGCATGCCGCGCTCGTCAATGTCGCGCATGGTGAAGACGTGGATGCCGGATTTCTTGACGATTTTGCGTTCCTGGGCGTCGAGGTCGCGGGCGCCAACGATGACGATGTTGCCGGGTTCGGCTTTGGGCTTGAAGCCCAGAAGGTCGACGAGTTCGGGTGCGCCGTAACCCATGATTGCGGCGAGCGGCATCCCGTGGACATTGCCTGAGGGAGAAGATTCAGGCGTGTTCATATCGCCGTGGGCATCGAGCCAAAGGTAGCCGATCTGTTTTTTCTCTTTGCGGAAATGGTTGGCGACGCCGGCGGCAACACCCGCGGCGATCGAATGGTCACCGCCGAGAACGAGCGGGAGAAAACCTTCACTTAAGGATTTTTCGGCAGCGATGGCGATGTCGCCGCAGGTCTCGGCAATCTCTTGCAAATATTTGGCGCGTTTTTCTCCAACAGGCATTTCTTCCGGTTGCTTGACGGAAAGATTGCCGATGTCTTCGACCTGAAGGCCCAGCTTTTTGATGCTGGCTTGAAGACCTGCGCCGCGAAGGGCGGAGGGGCCCATGTCCACGCCGCGGCGGCTTTGGCCGAGGTCCATGGGGACGCCGATAATGCGAACTTTTTGGGCCATCCGTTGACTCCGTGACTGCTGACTCATGACTGGCGAATAGTCGAGTGGGTGGTGCAGCGGCAGACCCCGCCACAAAATCCAGGCCAGTCCTTAACTCAACAGAATTGCGGAAACAGCAGGAAAATTGTCGAACTACGCCGCCCTAAGGATACACGCGATAAATCATGCGAGGGAAGGGGATGACCTCGCGAATGTGTTCGGCGCCGCAAATCCATGCGACCGTGCGCTCAAGGCCCATTCCGAAGCCGGAATGGGGCACGCTGCCGTAGCGGCGCAGGTCGAGATACCACTGGAAGGATTCTTCGGGCAAGTTGTGTTCGCGCAGGCGCTTTAGGAGTAGATCGTAATCGTGGATGCGCTGGCTGCCGCCGATGATTTCGCCGTAGCCTTCCGGGGCGATCATGTCGAAGGCGAGGGCCAACTCGGGTCGCTGTGCGTCCGGCTGCATGTAAAAGGCTTTGATCGAGGTAGGGTAGTGGTGAATCAGCACCGGGCGATCGAAGGAGCTGGAGATGATGGTTTCTTCGTCGCCGCCGAAGTCGTCGCCGAACTTGGCGGGATTGCCGCTCTTGCTCAGCAGGGCAACCGCATCTTCGTAGCTGATGCGCGGGAACGGAGGCTTCACATTTTCGAGCTTGGTGGTATCGCGCTTCAGCGTTTCGAGTTCCCGCGATTTGTTTTTGAGGACGCCCTGCACGATGGCGCTGACGAGGCCTTCGCCGAGGGACATAGCTTCCTCGAACTCGACGTAGGCGGCTTCGGGCTCGAGCATCCAAAATTCGGTCAGGTGGCGGCGCGTCTTGGATTTTTCGGCACGGAAGGTGGGGCCGAAGGTGTAGACCTTGCCGAGAGCCATGGCGATTGCTTCGGCATAGAGCTGGCCGCTCTGCGTGAGGTAGGCTTTTTGATCGTCGATGTAGTTGACTTCGAAAAGGGTTGAGGTGCCTTCGCAAGCGGCTGGGGTGAACATGGGCGCGTCGGTGAGCGTGTAGCCCTGGCCGTCCATGAATTCGCGTGCGGCGCGGATGGCTTCAGCGCGGATGCGGAGAATGGCGGCCTGGCGGGGCGTGCGAATCCACAGGTGGCGCTGATCGAGCAGGAAATCGACGCCATGCTCTTTGAGTTGGATGGGGAAAGGCGTACTTTCCGAAACTTTCTGGACGATCTGGATTTTGGTAACGCCGATTTCGTAGCCGCCGGGGGCGCGCTTTTCCGCGCGGATTTTGCCGGTGACGATGACGCTGGATTCCTGGGTGAGGCCCTTCAGCGATTCGAATGCTTCGGGATTTTCCTTGAGCGCGCAAACGCCCTGGATGATGCCCGTTCCATCGCGAAAAATCGGGAAGAGCAATTTGCCTGACTCGCGAAGGTTGTAGAGCCAGCCTTTCAGCGTGACTTCCTGGCCGTCGTATCTGCCCGCCTGCTCAATGGTGATGGTTGTCATGGTGAGGTTCTTTGTCGTTGTGCCAAACGGACATTTTACCAGAGAAGCGGCCTTACCAAGAATGTTGGGCCCGCAAGCGTGCTAACGGTTGGCGAGAGTCTTGATGGTTGATGGCCCCAGGAGCTTTGGGTCCGCCGTGACTAGGATTAGGTCGGGAACCTGGGCGGTAGCGGCAAGAAAGCGGTCGGCGGGCTCCGCGTGAAGTGTAAGTTGCTGGGACGCAAGCGCGATTTCATGAGTGAGCGGAGCTTCGAATATTCCCCCGGTGGATTTGCTCAGCCACTCAGAAAGGTCTGTGGGCAATCGTCCGCCCTTTGCTTGCAACATCACGGCTTCCCAGGTACTGATCGGTGAAAGCCAGAGTTCGTTCGCGGGACGCTAACTGGTGAAGCGTATGTGCAGCTATCTGTTCTGGATTCTGAAGGAACCAAATCCAGATGTGGACTCAGTCAGTGGCGATTAGCGGACCATGCCTCTTCAAAACGGTCCAAGGATTTGCGGGCGGCGCCAAGCTGTTCCGCCGCAGGTGGCGCCTCCGGGCCGGTTTTTTCCTTCAATTCCAGCACAATCGGCAAACTAGTT
>DATNLB010000609.1:0-14440 GCA_035603095.1 Candidatus Acidiferrales bacterium | reverse complement strand
TTCGTGATTTACTTTCTGATGCGCGAGCCGCTGCCCTATCCCTGTCCACAGTGCGGAAACAGCGTTGGCGCCCGTTTCAACTTCTGCCCCAACTGCAAATGCAACTTGCATCCCTCCTGCCCGCACTGCAAGCGCGAAGTCGCCGAAACCGACAAGTTTTGCCCCTATTGCGGAAATGATCTGAAAGCGACGGCAGGGGAAGTCGAAGTGTCAGCACAAAATTCAGTGTAGAGCCCTTTAACCCATCAAACCGCGGACCGTTTCTCAAACGCCTCATGATAGCGGCGCGGCCTCGGGAACCTCTTGAACATTTTCGCGAACTTGCCCTTCGCCGCTTCCTCTGCCTCCTTTCTTCTTGACGGCAAAGGCGCCCGATAGCATTGTTGCTGTAAAGTTCTAGCTGGTGGAGGGACGCTCTCATGAGAAAAATCTTGACCCTGGTCCTGGCTATCGCCACGCTCGGGTTAGCCGCGCGGATGCAAGGACTTCCCAAGGCAGCCGACGACGAAACCCAGCTCATCCAACTCGAACGCTCTTGGAACCAGGCCGAAATGGGACGCGATCCGAGTGCCATTACTTCGTTGTTCGACGACACGCTCGTCTATGTCGATTACGACGGCTCACTCATGAACAAAGCCCAATACCTGCGCACCGTGGCAGACCCCACCGCCAAGCCCGAACATATGCACGACGAGGGAATGAAGGTGCATGTTTACAGCAGCGCTGGAGTGGTCACGGGCGTGTACCGGGAAACAGGCACCAGCAAGGGAAAATCGTACATCAGGCGTGCGCGGTTCACCGACACCTGGATCAAGCAAAACGGCCAATGGAAATGCGTCGCCAGCCAGAGCACACTTATTCAGTAGGTCTTATTTCTTTGAAAACTTAGTACCGTTCGACGGCGAGGGCCACGGCGTTGCCTCCGCCGAGGCAGAGGGCGGCGATGCCGCGCTTCAAGTTGCGGCGCTGCAATTCGTAGAGCAGCGTGACGAGGATGCGCGCGCCGCTCGCGCCGATGGGATGGCCGAGCGCTACCGCGCCGCCATTCACATTCACTTTTTCGGGGTTGAGTTTGAGCTGCCGCGTCACGGCAATGGCGGCGACGGCGAACGCTTCGTTGAGCTCGACCAAATCAACATCTTTGTCGCGGTCCCAGTCGGTTTTCTTCAATAATTTTTCTACCGCATCTACCGGAGCCATCATCACCCACTTGGGCTCAACGCCGCTAACGGCTTGCGCGACGATTCGTGCGATCGGCTGTTTGCCGAGCCGCGACGCATTCCGCTCGCTGGTAACAATCAATGCCGCGGCGCCATCATTTGTGCCGGGCGCGTTGCCCGCGGTGACCGTGCCGTCTTTTTTGAAAGCCGGCTTGAGCTTCGCCAGCGCTTCCATGCTTGTGTCCTCGCGCGGCGATTCGTCGTACTTGATCACGATCGGATCGCCTTTTTTTTGTGACACTTCGATTGGCAGTATCTGCGCTTCGAAGAAACAAGATTTTCGCGCGCGCACCGCCTTCTGGTGGCTTTCGACCGCAAACTTGTCCTGCTCCTCGCGAGTGATCCCGTATTTTTCGGCCACGAGTTCGCCGGTCATGCCCATATGAAAATCCTCGCATGCGTCCCAGAGTCCGTCGTTGATCATCGAGTCGACAAGCTTTCCGTCGCCGATGCGGTACCCCGTTCTCGCTTGCGGCAGAAGATACGGGCAGTTGGACATGGACTCCATGCCGCCCGCGACGACAATTTCCGATTCGCCAAGCTGCACCGCTTGCGCCGCCAGCGCGACGGCCTTCAAACCAGAGCCGCAAACTTTGTTTATGGTCATGGCCGCAACGCGCGCATCGCAGCCGCCCTTGAGCGCCGCTTGCCGCGCCGGGTTTTGACCGAGTCCCGCCTGCACGACGTTACCGAGAATCGCTTCATCAACTTGATCGGACTTGAGGCCAGCGCGGCGAATGGCTTCAGCGACGGCTTTGCCGCCGAGTTCCGGTGCGGAAAATCCGGCGAGGCCACCTTGAAATTTTCCGATCGGCGTGCGGACGGCGGAGAGAATGACGGGGATTTCGATACTCATGGCGAGCCTCCAGCAGAGCAACTCATTCCATTATAGCGCGAAGGAAGAAAGGAGGCTGAAAGGCTGAGACAGGGTCCGGTGCAAAATGCTCTGCTGGAAGGAAACGCTGAGATCCTTGGGGCCCGACAGGAGTCGGGCCCTCAGGATGACAACGCGCTTTTTGTTGCAGGCAAATAATGCAAACGCCCTTTTTGTTTCACGCAAAGAATGCCGTTGAAGCTTACTCAGATGTTGGCGCGAGAACAAATGCCTTCCTCAATTCGCGCCAATTGCTTGCGTTCCTTAATTCGCGGCGGCTCCGGCTGCGCCCGGCTGGGCTTCGTCAGCGCTGGGGCCATAAAGCCCCGGCACAGCAACGCCGAGCAAGCGGTAATACACGGTGAGCTGCGCGCGATGATGGATGTGGTGGTTCATTACCATGCCGCGGAGACATGCCACGCGCGGCATGTTAAAAATCTCTTGCCCGCCGGCGAGCAGCCTCCAATTCTTCATCATTTCCGCGTCGCTCACGCTAGCCAGCGCTGCGCGGGCTTCCGCGACATTCTTGTCAAACACCGCGAGCAATTCCTTTCGATTGCCGATCTTCGGTGGCTGATAAGCTGGGCCGCCCACCGGCGCGTAATCGAGTTCTTGCGTTTTGAGGGTTATTGGCAGCCATTCCACCATTGTTGCGACATGGCAGGCAAGCCAGCCGACGGTGCCGGACTTGTCGTGCGGCTTCCAGTTCCACTTCTCATCGGGACATCGTTCCAGGACTTTGCGCGTGTTCTGCATCTCCTGGTCGAACTCTCCAAGCATCATCTGTCCAATGGTCATGGCTTTCTCCTTGATTAGATTTTCGCATTCGAGGCAGCGGCATCATAGGCGAATAAAAAGCGAATTGTCAAGCACTTCTTTCGATCACCCGGCTGCCCTTCTTCGGGCCGTCCAACTCCTGTTCGGTTTCGGTGCGTGAAGGGGGCGCTGGGTTATCTGCGATGGATGAATATTGATGTGCGTGCTCAGAATTAAGAGTGGGGTTGACAGGTTCGGGCGACAGTGGAAAATGACGCTATGGCCCACCAGTTCACCACGTCCTACTTGACAGATTCCATCGACCTTTTCCGTTATTACAAGAACCTTGGCGAGCGCGCCATGGCCCAGTGTCCGGATGAGGGACTCTTCACCATGCTGGATGCGGAGTCGAATTCCATCGCGATTGTCGTGAAACATATGGCGGGAAACATGGGCTCGCGCTGGACGGATTTTCTAACCAGCGACGGCGAGAAACCCGACCGCAACCGCGACACTGAATTTGAAGCGCCGCCGACAACGCGCGCGGAATTGATGGAGATGTGGGAACGCGGGTGGAAACTTCTGTTCGGGGCGTTGGAACCACTGAACGATGCAGATCTGACGCGAACAATAACCATTCGCACTGAACCGCATTCGGTGACGCAGGCCATCAACCGCCAGGTTGCGCACTATTCTTATCATGTGGGACAAATTGTTTGTCTCGCACGGCACTTCGCTGGCGACAAATGGCAGACGCTAACAATCCCGAAAAAGAAATCGGCGGAGTTCAACAAGCAGGTTGCAGCGGGCGAGAAGTCGCAACGATAGTAGCAGCAGACAAGATAATAGCCCTCGTTTCCCCTCGCACGAAAAATCCGCTACCCTTCATAAATCATGGCCACGCTGTTTGAGATGGAACCGCTCGGGGAGAGCGGGCTGAAGCTTAATGACGCGCAGAGGCGCGCGATTATGCACGGCGAAGGCCCACTGCTGGTGATTGCGGGGGCGGGGACGGGAAAAACACGCGTTATCACGGAGCGCATCCGCCACCTGCTGCAATCGGATGAAACGCTTTCTGGTGAAAATATTCTCGGGCTGACATTCACGAAAAAGGCCGCGGGTGAAATGAAAGCCCGGGTGGTGAAGGCCACGGGCGAACGCGGCAAAGCGGTGATGCTGGCGACGTTTCACTCTTTCTGCGAGACGCTGCTGGCGGAGGCCGACCCGCAGCGGGTGATGCTGGACGAGTTCGATCACTGGATCCTGCTGCGGCGCAACCTGCGGCGGCTGCGTCTGGAGAAATACCGGAGACTGGCCGATCCCGGGCAGTTCCTGAACGATTTCGTGGAGTTTTTCTCGCGTTGCCAAGACGAACTGGTGTCCAGCGAAGACTATCAGCGCTATGCCGGCGGGCTGGCGGCGCGCCTGGAAGCCGAACGGGAAACACTGGACGAAGACACCCTCGCGGAACGCGTGGAGACGGTCGCGCTGCAGCAGGAACTTGCGCGCGCCTATCGCGCCAGTGAAGAACTGCTGCGCGAAAAGAACCGGGTCTCCTTTGGCTCGCTGATTACCGGAGCGGTTGGCCTGCTGGAGCGTGATGCGCAACTGCGTGAGGCTCAGCAAGAAAAATACCGCTACATCCTGGTCGATGAGTTTCAAGATACCAACATCGCACAGCTCCGCTTGCTGGAGCTGCTGGCCGGGCCAGCAAGGAATATCGTGGCGGTCGGCGACAACGACCAGGCGATTTACCGGTTCCGCGGAGCTTCGTTCGGGAGCTTCAAATTGTTCCTGGAGCGTTTTGCGGGATGGAGAGAAGGCCAGGACTCGACACGGTTCCGCGTGGCGCTGACGGAGAACTATCGCTCAACACCGAACATCCTGCGCGTGGCGATGCAGGTGATCGGGCAAAACACCGTGAGCGCCGACTTTCCAAAGAAAGTTCTCTCTCCAAACAAACCTCCGGGTGAAAAGATCCGCATCGTCGAGCTGGCGACTCCAGAAGAGGAATCGCGATGGGTGGCGAGCGAACTCGAGCGCATTCATGGAGCGGGGCGCCGCTGGAAGGATTTTGCGGTGCTGTACCGCCAGCACGCGCACCGGGATCACCTCGTGGAAGAGCTGTCGCAGCGAAAGATTCCGTTTGTAATCGCGAGACTCTCCATTCTGGAGCATCCCCTGGTGAGAGATGTGCTTGCGTACCTGCGGCTGATCGCCGCGCCGTACGACGACATTGCTTGCGCGCGCGTGCTGGCCGCGCCGGCATGGCAGCTGGACGCGGCAGATTTGGTGCGCCTGGCCATGCGTGCGCGAAGAGAGAAAAAGGTCATCTACGACCTTCTGCAGGTGCCCCAGGGGAAATTGGCCTTCGACCGCTCGCAAGCGGCGCTAGGACAACTGGTGGAATTTGTTTCTTCGCAGAGAAAAACACTGAAGCGCTGCACGGCGCGAGAAATTCTCGGAGCGCTGCCGGGGTGGCTGGAGATCCCGCAGCGCGCGAAGGAACAGGACCGAAAATACGTCAAGCGGCTGGCGGAATTCATGAAAGAGTGGGAAGCGAAAAGCGAAACGCGCGGCCTGGCGGAGTTTATCGAATATCTGGATTACTACGCTCAGGCCGGCGGAGTGGTGAGCCTGGAAGGCGACGCGCCGGTAGACGCGGTGCAATTGATGACCGTGCATGGGGCGAAGGGCCTGGAGTTTCCACAGGTGTTTCTGCTGCGCGTTAACAACCGCGCCTTTCCAGCAACCGCGAGGTCCCGCGTGTTCGAATTCCCGGTGGAGCTTATGAAAGAGGGCAGCCCCGCGGAGCAGTTTCACATCCAAGAAGAGCGGCGGCTGTTTTACGTGGCGCTGACGCGCGCGGAAGAACGGCTGACCATCACGACAGTGACAGAGAAAAAGGGAAAAGTGCCGGTGTTCATCGAAGACATCGTGATGGAACCGGCGGTAAAGCGGCAGGACGTGCGCCAAATCATGCCGAAGCTACCGGCTGCGGGAAAAGAGGATCGGGCAACGGAAGACCATTGGGAAGATGCGCCGCTCTTCCGCGCCGCGGAGGGGCCGGCAAAGATTTTTTCGCGCATCGCGGATTGGGCGGAGGAGTTTCACCCGCCGTCACCGGAGCCGCTGACGCTCAGCCCTTCGGCGCTGAGCGGCTACCGGACCTGCCCGCAAAAGTATCTGTTCGGGTATTTGTGGTCGCTGCGGGAAGGGCCGAAGGCGGCGATGACTTTTGGGGCCGTGATGCACACGACGATCAAGCGTTTTGTGGATCAATTGCGGAAGGGAGTGAAGCTGGCCTTCGACGAAGTGCAAAGAATCTTTGAGACGGAATGGAATTCGAAAGGATTTGAAGATGAATATCAGGAAGAGGAATACAAGAAGGACGGGTTGGAGCAGTTGCGCGCGTTTCATGCTGGCATGATGGCGGAACTCCCGCAAGCGTTGGAGCAGGAGAAGACATTCGAATTGCCCCTCGACAACAACGTCATCATCAAGGGGCGCATCGACCAGATCAATGCGCTGGGGAACAAGGGGGACGTGGAAATCGTCGATTACAAGACGGGGCGTCCGAAAAAGGATGCGGATGCCAAAAAAGACTTGCAACTGAGCTTGTATGCGCTGGCGGTAAAGGAGATTTTGGAGCTGGAGCCCGTGCGGCTGGTGTTTCATTATTTGCAGAACAATCAGCGGCAGGAAACCACGCGGGACGCCAAGCAATTGGATGAAGCACAGAGAGTCGTGCAAGAAGCCGCGGCGGACATTCGCGCGGGAGAATTCCCAGCGAAACGCGGTTTCGTCTGCCGCAATTGCGCCTACAAGCCCATCTGCCCGGCGCATGAAGAAGCCCTGAGCGCCTGAGCAAATTTTGAAAAAGTTTCCGCGATCCTCCCAACACTCGACGATTGGAGAATATCCCGTGAATCGCAAAAATATCTATTTGTTCCTTTGCGTAATCGGGGCCGTGCTCCCCTACTCGCAGTTCACCCCGTGGATCATCGAACACGGACCGAACGTCGGGCTTCTCATCCGGCAGCTCTTTGCCAACAAAATCAGCGCATTCTTCGGCTTGGACGTTTTGGTTTCGGCCGTGGTCCTGCTGATGTTCATCAGGGTGGAAGGCAGACGGCTTGGCATGCGACTCCTCTGGTTGCCAATTGCGGGTGTATTCGCAATCGGAGTGAGTTTTGGCTTGCCAATGTTTCTGTATCTTCGCGAGCGCGCGCTGGAAGGATTATCAGCGGGAGTTGAAGCAACAACGGCGGCCAAGAGCTGATGGAATCGCGTTATCACCGTTGCCCGGTAAAGGAAAAAGGCGCCCCAACCTGCGTCAGGGCGCCCGAGCTGTCGAATCCTGTTGGAGACGTCCTACTTCCCTTTTTTTGGCCCCTTTTTCTCGTCCTTCTTGCCCTTTTTCTTCATTCGAATTTCCTCCTCAGGTTCAGCGGATGACGGGCGTCGCGGCCCGCCACTCGCCTTGACTCCATATACGGGCGGCGTGCGCAAGAGTCAAGACAATTTGCATTGAAAAAGAAAAACCGGCTATCTCGGGGTGGCCCCGGCGTAGTAGCCCTCGCGGGTCAGGATGGTAAGCCCTTCGCGCCTCACGCGGACCTCGATGGAATGGTATTCCACCCCGCGGTCCGTGCCGCTAGGCGCATAGGCCAGGGTGTACTGGTTGCGAGCCTCTTCCGTGACCCGGGAATACAGCTCCTCCATCGCCCGGCTCTTCAAACCATAGTAGACGTCGCCGCCCGTGTCGTGAGCGTATTTGGAAAGCCGTTCGAATCGCCGTTCGAAAAAAGCGCTGCCCACGCCGACACCGTAGACCGCGATGTTGTAGCGCAACAGTTCCTTCAGCACGGTATCGTAGTTATTCACATTGAATTTGGCCCCGTTCACGCCGTCCGAAATCAGGAAAATAATCTTCCGGCGTTCGCGGTCGCGATCCTTCAACAACTGAGCCGCGGCATAAACCGCGTCGTCCAGCGCTTTGGTGGGCTGGCCCTTGATATTCACAAGCCCTCCGGTGATGTTCGGCGCGTCTCCGGCTGCGGAGTGACCGTTGATCGAGGGCCCATTATTGACGGCCGGACTCGAGGGCCCGGCGGAAGTTTCCTCGTCGAGATGCGTGCGCTTCAACTCAATGAGGAGTTTGTCCTGGTCGCTGATGAAACCCTTGCCCGGGTGGAAGAACTGGTCAAAGCGGCATACCCAGGCCTCATCGTTGAGGCTCAGGCCGGCAACAACGGCGCGAAGGCTGTCCCCGACCTGCTTGGCATCCTTGGATTTTAGGTCGTTGTCGATGAGCACGACCATGGAAATGGGAACCACATCCGCCCGGAAGGAGGCGATTTTCTGTTCGATGTTGTCTTCAAAAATGCGAAATTCGTCCCGCCGAAGGTCTGGGACGAGCCTTCCCCCCACGTCCTTCACCGTCACGGGGACGATAACTTGATTCACGGGAATCCTGATCCTCGTCTGCACGCCGGTCTGTTGCGGGGAGGATGGCGTATCCTGCGCAGGGGAAGCGCTGCCAGCGCTGTCCTTGTCCTGAGGCGGCTGCGCCGCCTTCAGCTCCGCGAAAGACGCGGCCAGTAGCAGCGTAGCCACCGTCAACACCGTTTTTCGTAGACTTTTCATAGTCCTCAAGCCAAACTTCGTAATGAAATTATCCCCGCGAATGATTTTGGCCACGCATCCATCGCACCGCTTCGCGGCATCCTACAGAGCGGCAGCACCCCGCGGGGTTTTTCCGGCCGGGCATCTCTCGCCAAGGAAAGTATACATGCGTTCGATGCATAAGTTTTTGATGCAATGCGCGACGGCAACGGTTGCGGTGATTTTGGCCCTTCCCGCCATGCCCCAGGAGGCTGCCCCACAAGGCGGCACGATCAAGTCCCAAGTAAACCTGGTGAACCTGTTTGCGACCGTGCGCGACAAGAACAAACGGATCGTGCCCACTCTGAAGCAGGAAGATTTCAGGGTTTCCGAAGACAATCAGGACCAGAAAATCGCCTTCTTTTCTAGAGAAGTGGCCCTGCCGATCACGCTGGCGTTGCTGCTGGATACCTCAGGCAGCGAGCAGGACATGCTGAGCGCCATTCAGGACGCGGGGAGCCAGTTCATCGGCCGCATCATCCGCAAGGGCGATGAAGCGCTGGTGATGTCCTTCGATGCCAATGTCGATCTGCTCTCGGATTTCACGGACGAGCGAGGCCAACTGGAGCGCGCCATTCGAAAGAGCAGAATCAACGTGCCGGACCAGGGATCCATGGGCGGAAATCCCGGTCCGATCGGATCGCGGCAAATCACGGGAACGGCCCTCTACGACGCCATTTACCTGGCGTGCGGCGAAAAACTCGCCACGGAAGCCGGGCGCAAAGCAATTGTGATCGTCACCGATGCGCAGGATGAGGGCAGCAAAGTGAAACTAGACGAAGCAATCGAAGCGGCCCAGAGGACGGACACGGTGATTCACATTCTACTGGTGGTGGACCCGCGCTATGGCGGCAACCCCGGCGTAGCGCACAAACTCGCGGAGGAGACCGGCGGGCGCATGATCTCCGTTCGGTCTGAGAAGAAACTGATGGAAGCCTTTGACGAAATTTCCCAGGAGCTCCGCAGCCAGTATACGCTGGGCTACTATCCGACCAACTCGGCCCAGGACGGAAAATTCCGCAAAGTCAAAGTGGAAACCACCGAGCATGACCTGAAGGTACTCGCCCGCAAAGGCTACTACGCACCGAAAGGGTGAGCCTTCCGGGGTCTTCGGCGGCAACGCCGCAGACTGGTTCCCACAGCAGATGCGCTGCTTCCGTGTTGCCGCCCAAGTCGCTCGATATAGCTTCGAAGCAGCCAGGGAAATTCACCAACCGTTTTGCTCGCAGCAATCGACGGTGGAGTCCTAGGCCTTAGCGGGCTGCACGTACTCGGCTTTCGCATCTACCTTGTACCCTTCGTCATACTTGTCGTGATGACGCACCCAGGCCATGCCGTGCTTCAACCCTGCTTCGTCGCGGCCCTTTGGAGTAAGGTCCAGCCAGTTGTACGCCCCGATGAGAATGTCCAGCCCGCGAGCGTAGCTCGAATAGGTGTGGAAGATGTTGCCGGCCCCGTCTTTGTAAAACACACTCGTGCCGGGCCGTTCCTCGCTCGGGAATTTCTGCATGGAATAGTTGTAGTACACCTGGCCTTTCTCGAGCTCCTCCTTGGTCATCGACACCCGATAGTCGTAGTTGAAGTCGGTCGCATTGGACGACACCCAATGGAACCGCCAGCCCATGCGCTTCTTGAAGGCCTCGATCTGCGCCAACGGCGCGCGCGAAACCACCACCAGCCTGACGTCTCGCGCCGCAAGATGCACCAAGCTGCCGTCGATATGGTCCGAAATGAACGAGCAGCTCGGGCAGCCTTCCTTCCAGTCCGGACCGAGCATGAAGTGATACACAATCAGCTGGCTCCTGCCACCGAAAAGATCGGCCAGCGATTCCTTGCCTTTCGGCCCATCGAACGTGTAGGCCTTCTCGACCTTCTCCCAGGGCAGTTCCCGGCGTTGCTCGCTCAATTGATCACGCAGCCGCGAGAACTCCTTTTCCTTCTTCAACAGCTCTTTTCGGGCGGCAAGCCATTCCGCCTGCGACACGATTTTGGGAAGTGTTGCTTTGCTTGTTGCCATGATTCGTTCTCCCTTCCATTTCGTTTTCGGACTGATTTTTGCAGAACTAGGCGAACGGATTTTCGTCCGCGCTGGGGCCGTAAATTGACGGCACTGGAACATCAAGCATCCGCAGGTAGACCGAGAGCTGCCCGCGATGGTGATAGATATGATTCATGAGGATTGAGCGAATGAATCCGACCCGCGGGACCGACATCAGGACTCTTCCGTTTTTCGTCAAGCTCCACATGGACGAGAGCCGAGCGTCGTCCATCTTCTTCAGTGTGTCCTTCGCACTTTCGAGGCTATTAGCGAAAGTTTCCAGGACTTCCTGGCGGTTCTTGGGCTCCGGCTGTGAAAAGGTCGGGGCTTCCATGCTGTCCGGCACCGCTGCCGCAGCGACGCTGGCCTGCACGGACGCAATGTGCAGGGCCAATTGGCCGAGCGAAAAGGATTTCGGGTGGGGTTTCCAGGCGAGTTTGTCGCCCGGAATTCGATCCAAGACTCGCTTCGTCGTTTGTGCTTCCTGGTCGATCTCCATCAAGATGGAATCTACAAGTCTCATGACTTCTCCTTTGTTCTATATCCACTCGCGCATTCTCTGAACGATCCGTTTGGAAGGTAAAATGGGCTTCGAGTCTGAACTTCTAGCTGCTCGCGGCCTGCGCCTTGGGTGCTTGGGTTGCCTGCTGCATTTGTGCGAGCACTTTGCGAATGGCATCGTTGGACCCGGGGCTGCGCTTTTCTCTCCAAGCCTCGAGGCGCTGGCACTGTCTTTCCAGATTGCCGAGGAAGTGCGGGCTGCTGAACATCGCGCGCCACGCCACGATCACCGGCTTCACCTGTTCCCACACGGCCCATTGCTCCCCGTTGCTTTCGAAGAAGAAGTCTTCGTCGATAAGGCCGCGGTTTACGATGCTCGCCACCATTTCCCAATAACCGAGCACCATGCGCATGTAAGTGTTTTCCTTGCTGCCGGGAGGACACACGCGCATCAAGTCGTCCGCAGTTTTCACGTGGAAGTTAGCCGAGAACCAATCGCGCGCCTCGCGCAGCCGGGGCTCGCGCCGGTCCTCATACAGACGCAACATCAAATTAACTTGTTCGTTCGTTACTTCACCCATGTTTCCTCCTTTGGATTTGACTTCTGGAATAGTTTCTTAGTGCCCTTCTTCACGCCCAACTTCATCACCACGAGCGTGGTCAATCCGCCCGCCGACATCAGGCTGCCGACCATCAGCGCCGCACTAGCCATACAAAATGGACACATAACTTCTTCCTCTCGCCGGGACGACGCCCGCCGCGTTGCCGTTTACCGCAAACGCGACGCCTCCGCCCGCTTCCGAACGCCCTCATGGATATGCTTCCAGCCACCGGTTACTCCTTTCCGGTGGTCGTCCAAAATCAGTCCAAGCGCGGTGTGATGAAAAACGATCAGTGTCCCGCCATCTATTTCGCTCAAGCGGTACTGCAGATTCGACACGACCGGATAGGACATGAACAGCGGCCCCGTAATCTCAAGCAACGTCGGCCGCTTGATGGCCTGCACCACTCCCCAGAAGTGGCCGTTGTTGTCGCCCAGGTCGCGGTACCACCTGCCGCCCGGCCACGCCTCGAGCTTCATCGGCATGGGTTTGGCTTCAGTCGTTTCGTTGAACGGCCCGAGTTGCTCCAGCAGCGCGGCAAACGTCGCCTCCAGCGGGGCGCGAACACGGATTTCCTCCGTAATGCCCAGTGTCAAATCCTCAATTCTTGTTGCCGTCGTGATCATTTTTCCTCCTTGAAGTGAAATCCGGTCCCGCGTCGTTTGACGCATTGCTTTTCCGCTCGGCACGTTCTTTCACGCGGCTTAATTGATGACGCCAGTATCGCTCAAACGTTTCCGTCCACTCGTGAACGGGCCGGATCGCTTCCGCGTTCGTTCGATACAGCATGTGCCGGCCGTCGCGCCGCACGTTGACAAGGCCCACCTCGAGTAAAACGCGCAGGTGTTTCGAAACTGACGGCTGCTCCAGCCCTAGCGAGTCTACAATCTCCCCCACGGGCCGTTCTTGCAGGGCAAGATAGTTCAGGATTGCCCGCCGCCGCGGCTCCGCAACCGCATTGAACGCATCCGACGTTGTCGCTGCTCGCGCCATGAGCCAACAATACATTCCCATATGGGAATATGTCAAGTACTTTTTTTTGCCTCCTCGATTGCCCTCCGCCCTAACCGGTCATTCCCAGCGTAACGACGGATCTCCCATCCTCTTTGGTTTCAGCACGCCTCGGGCTGCACTCGTATCATGCGAATTTCAGCGTGATACACTGGCTCGCGCGAAATCCGATCAAATGAGGGAGGAAAGATATGCTCCTCGACGCCCGTCCTGAGCCAATCACTATCGAACCCGAACGAGCGGCGCTACTGGTGATCGACATGCAGAATGACTTTGGAACGAAGGGGGGAATGTTCGATCGTGCCGGAATCGACATCTCGCAGATTCAAAAGGCCGCCGCGCCCACGGCGAGAGTCATCGCCGCCGCCCGCAGACGGAGAATGAGAGTTATCTACCTGAAGATGGGGTTTCGCCCCGACCTATCCGATGCCGGCCCTAAGGATTCTCCAAACTGGATAAAACACCAAGCCATGCACGTCGGGGAGGGGTTCCAAGCACCGGACGGAACGCAAAGTCGAATCTTAATCCGTGACACGTGGAATACAGAGATTGTGAGTGAACTCAAGCCGCATTCCGATGATATTGTTATTTGGAAAAATCGATTCAGCGGCTTTTATCAAACCGAGTTGGACAGCGTCCTCAAGCGCCTGAACGCTGAAGTCCTGGTCTTCACTGGATGCACCACGTCCGTGTGCGTGGAGTCCACCATCAGGGACGCGACCTTCAGAGACTACTCACCTGTCCTGCTCGAAGACTGTACCGCCGAGCCGATCGGCCACAATCTGCCCACAAGTAACCACGATGCATCACTCTTGCTGATCCAATGTTTGTTTGGCTGGGTTTCCCGTTCAGACCAGTTCATAGAGGCGCTCGAGACGCGCCCTTCCACAGCTGCGGCGCGGCCCTAACGCGAACAAGCCCGGCGCCCCTTGAGTGCTCCGCCCGTTCGCTTACGTATTGCTCCTGAATCATGGCGCACGGGAGTTGACGCGCTCGCTAGCGGATCGATCGCCCTTTGTCTCATCGACGTATTCCTTGATGTCCGCTTCAATGGTGAAGCTCTTAGCCAATCTAAAAGTCAGCCTCCTCACGCGTCCTACCGAGTTAGGTCGCCGGAACTGCTGTTCGGCTGTTCAAGGAAGGGCTTGCCTGTGTTCTTTAGCTTTTCTTCGAGCCGCGCGGTGCAATCGCAATCTCCGCAGGCCCAGGGCTCGGAGCCGTTCTCGTCGCGGCATTTGCGCCGGTCGTGGGCGTCCTGCACCTTCACCAGCTCAAAATACTCCTCCCAGTAAGGACGTTCTTCCTGGAGCGGAGTGGGACAGTAGCAGACTTCGACCCAGCGCACCGTCTGGTCGGCACAAACCCTCGCCTCGTTCATGTTGCGCAGGTATTCGCCCTCGGCAACTGAGCCGGCGCCCAACGATCCGCGCTCAATTGCTTTCATCAGCGATTGCTGGCAACCATCTTTCATCCGCGCTCGCACCAGGTATCGCATACTCAATGTCGCGGTTCCTCTCATCCGCAAAAGAGGACCGAAATAATAGGATGTGTCCCCCGGCTAACTCTTCGGTTCAACGATTTTCCAATAGGAATCCTTACGAACGATTTGGCCATCTCTGAATTCCAGCAGGTCACAACCACGAACATGGATCTTCTTTCCATCTCTCGTCGTGCCCGTTAGCGTCCATCGGGACACGCCGTGATCGCCCGAAAGCCAGTGTTCATCGTCTCCATAATGCACATCGGGGATGCCTTCGAAGCGTGTCGCCAA
>DATNLB010000548.1:0-17548 GCA_035603095.1 Candidatus Acidiferrales bacterium | reverse complement strand
AAATCCACTAAGCACACCCCGCGTTCTTCTCTTCTCTCTTCTTCACTACGACCGCAGCCATTCAACCGCCCGTCATTTCTCTTTGCGATTTCTCCGCGAACTCTGCGTTCTCTGTGTCCTCCGCGTTAAGTCCTTTTCTTGAATTTAACTTTTGACTCTCAACTCTCAGCTTCCTCCCCCGCCTTTTTCCCCTCCCAAAAAACCTGTTACCATTTCCCTCTCATGCCCCTCCAACGCTGTGCCACCTGCGGCAAGGAATTCGAACGCGACTACGGCGATTCGTCCTCATCCCTCAATTGCCCCGCCTGTATCCAGCAACTCGCGCAATCCACTCGCGCCTCGCTGCCCCCGCCCGCTGACACACTCTCGACCGCTTCTTTCCCCGTAACCGTCGCGCTCATCGCTGCGAGCGTTTTGGTGTTCGCCATCATGGTGCTCCGCGGAGTGTCCGCCTTCAATCCCACTCCGCAGCAAGCCATCTCATTCGGCGCGGATTTCGGACCGCTCACACTTAACGGCCAGTGGTGGCGCCTCGGCACCAGCATGTTCGTCCATTTCGGCCTGATTCACCTCGGCCTCAATATGTGGTGCCTCTGGAATCTTGGCCGCGCGGCCGAGAGCCTCCTCGGCCGCTTCTCCTATCTTCTCGCCTACCTCGTCAGCGGCATCTTCGGCAGCATCGCCAGCGTTTATTGGCATCCGCTCGCCGCAGGGGCTGGCGCCTCCGGCGCCATCTTCGGCCTCGCCGGCGTGCTCGTTTCTTTCGTCTATTTGAAAAAGACCCCCGCGCATCTCCAAATTAACAGCAAAATGCTCGGCAGCCTCGGCACCTTCATCGCTTACAATTTGGTCTTCGGCGCGGCCATCCCCGGCATCAGCAACGCCGCCCACATCGGAGGGGTTGTTATGGGACTTGCGGTCGGCGCGCTCCTTCCCTCCGCGTCGGCATCCGAATCCTCGCGACGCACCCGCCTCTCTCTCGTCGTCGTTCTCTCCGCGATCGTGCTGTTCGCTTCTGCCGTCGCCGCCAAACGGCTTCGCGCCGGTGTCAGCGAGCTCGCCTCCATCCAACAACTCCTCGCCGATGGAAACTACGATGAAGCCCTCGCGTCACCGCGTATTATGTGATGCCTTCTTGTCGGGCCTTCTTCTGGGGCGGTCTTGTAGTGGCGGGTCTTTAGACTCGTTCGTTCCTCTCTCTTCATCCCCCTGAACACCAACTTCCTCGTCCTTAGGCAAGCGCCGGAAGCCCGCCATAAGCTAGCCCGGCCCGGAAGGCCCAACCCTCAATCTGGTCATGGACGGCGTCGTAGTGGAAGTTTCCGATCTCGGAGTGATCGGGTCTGAGGCCGCCAGCGTATTTTCATTTACGTACTTCATTCCAAAAATATAGTGCTCAGGTAGACACATTAGAGCTATTGAATATTGCCTCGATGCAAAACCGCACAGTACTCTACGTACGGTTTGTGTGTGATTCATTATCCTATGCCGCGCCCAGACAATTACGCATTCAACTACGTCCCCGACGCATGCTTGGCTCCAACTTGGACCGACCGGGGGAATGCCGAACGCGTGGTAATTGTCCGCAGCGTCTCAGGCGCGAAGTACCAAAGGAGCAATCGATCTCTATGAAGCCCCACTTCAAGTCTGTCGTCTCTCTGTCACTACTCCTGACTTCCCTTGTCCTTTCCGCCTGCAGCGGTCCGGTCGGCTCGGGTTTAGGCTCAGGTTCGGGCGGCGGGCCCTTTACGATCAGCGTGACGGTTAGCGGGCTTGCGGGCACCGGGCTGGTTCTTGCTGATAATACCTCGGATAAGCTTACGATCACTGCGAACGGCACCTCTGCGTTCGCGAGCACCGTCGCCAAAGGTGGGTCATACGCGGTAACCGTTCAAACACAACCCAGCAATCCGACCCAGACTTGCGCACCTAGCCCAAGCACAGGAAGCAACATCAGCGCCAACGTCACCGTCACCGTCTCATGCACCACAAATCCGGTCACCGCCACCATTGGTGGTACGGTTTCCGGGCTCGTCGTCCCTGGCTCGAGTGTAATCTTGCAGAACAACGGCGGCGACAGCCTCACGCTTACGGCGAATGGATCTTTCACCTTCAAGACGCCGGTAACCGGGGCGGATGTCTATGCCGTGACGGTGGTTACGCAACCGGTCAACCCCAACCAGATCTGCACGGTGACGAATGGAAGCGGAGTTGCGAGCGCAAACGTCACCAACGTTGCGGTGAACTGCGTACTGAGCTTCTCCATCGGTGGCACGGTCACCGGAGTCGTCGGCACGGGCCTAATCCTCCAAAACAGCAGCGATTCCGAACAGCTTCCGATTAGCCCAGCCAATGGAAATCAGGCATTCACGTTCAAAAAGCTCGTTCCCACTGGCACCGCCTACAATATAACAGTCTTCGCGCAGCCCACCGCGCCGACACAGAATTGCACTGTCAGCTCTGGCACAGGCAGCGGCACTGCTACTGCCAACGTCACCAACGTTGCGATTGTCTGCCCTGCGGTAACGTTTAGCGTCGGTGGAACAGTCGTTGGCCTTGCCGGGATCCCCCCCAACAATGGGGTGCTTACGGACGGCAGCTTCCTTTTGCAGAATAACTTGGGCAACACATTAAATGTTACGGAAAACGGACCTTTCACGTTTGCCACGCAGGAAGCTCTCAACGACCAATACCAGGTCTCGATATTTCACTCGGCTAGCACCCAGAGCCAGGGCTGCACATTGTGGAACTACAAAGGCGTGGTAACCGCGAGCGTCACCAGCGTTGTAGTTGACTGTGCGCACAATGACTGGACATGGATCGACGGCACAAAAACCGCCGGACCGATTGGCGCGCCGCAGTACGGATCGTTCCCAACAAGTGCGCCTCCGACGTTTCCGAACCCTTTCACCAACACCCCTGGAGCGCGATACGGCGCAGCTGGGTGGACGGACAAAGGTGGTAACCTCTGGCTGTTCGGTGGCGATGGCTGGGAATTGGCGGGGGGCACCCCGCAGGACACGCTGAATGCGCCCATGAACGACCTGTGGGTGTGCGTCAACCTCGGCGATTACTGTCAATGGCAATTGCAGGGCGCTTATGACCCGACGGTGGTCAGCCCCACCCCACCCACCACAGTCGGCGCACAGATTATAGCCAACGCGCAGCACGAGGGGCAGGGCGGTTCGTACACTAGTCCCTTCGTGCCGCCAGCAAGACTGGGAGCGGCCACCTGGACCGACTCGGCCGGAAATCTTTGGCTTTTCGGTGGTTCCGATGGCGCCAACTATCGAAACGATCTCTGGGAGTTCAATGCAAGCGCCTTAATCGCCGACTTCACGGCTAAGGCGGGCCAGTGGACCTGGCAAAGTGGTTCTGCCACTGCCGCTGTCGACCAGAACGGCATTTACCCGCCTACCGCTAATCCATACCCGGGGGCCCGAACGAACGCTGTCACCTGGACCGATGCTTCAGGGAATTTCTGGCTCTTCGGCGGATTTGGCAAAGACGGCGCCGGAACCCTGGGATTCCTCAACGACCTATGGGAGTACACGGGTGGCACGTGGACTTTCATCTCGGGCTCCAGTTTGGCTAACCAGGTTGGCATCTATGGCACTCCAGGAGTTGCATCGGGCACGAACGCGCCTGGGGGACGCCAAGAGGCGGTTGGCTGGGCGGATGCCGCTGGAAATCTGTGGCTCTTCGGGGGAGAAGGCGAAGATGGAAACAATCCACCAACGGCCAACGGAATTCTGGATGATCTTTGGGTATACAACATCACTGCCAAGCAGTGGACTTTCGTAATGGGCAACACCAAAGCAAATCAGACGGGCGTTTACGAAGCTCAAACCGTGGTGGGACCGGTGAGTACCACAGGTGCAGCGAGCACGTGCGGCTTGACTGTGGGCCTCACTGTCAGCGGCAACATCATTTGTTCTCCTGTCTCCACAAGTGGCGCACTTCCCGGGTCGCGTTGGGGTGCAAGTGGTTGGATCGACGCGGGCGGAAACCTCTGGCTCTATGGTGGCTGGGGTCTGGATTCAACCGGAACGAATGGCAACGGCGCCCTCAACGACCTATGGGTATACACTCCGAACTCGACCACTGGCCAGCCCGGCACGTGGACCTGGATCAAGGGCTCGAACACGGGTGCCGCCAACGGCGTTTATGGCGATGAGCTACGCCCATATAAGACGTTCGAGATATGGACTCCGGGTGGCCGCAGCAATGCGACGCACTGGGTCGACGGCCTGGGCCAGCTCTGGCTCTTCGGCGGTGTGGGCTACGATTCCACGAGTACAACCGGGAACGGCTATCTCAACGACATGTGGAGATACTTGCCATATAAGAATTGATTTGCGGAATGAGGGAGTGATAGCACTACCTGTGACTGGTGACGGATGACTCGAGCAATTCCCTCACGCTAACCGGTCGCCGCCAGTTAGTACGCTCCAGTCTCGGAGTGATTTCTGACCCAATCTCGCCCGTTGCGGATATCCGCAGCGGGCGATTTCCTTTCAAACTTCAAATGTCGACTCTCAACTTCTTCTCGCGCTACACTCAAGCGATGGGAATTCTGCGGCGGCTTTCACGCTGGATGGGAAAACAGGACCACATGACGCACATCGTTGCTGGGAACACCGCTCCCGGATTTTCGCTCAAAACTCTCGACAGCAAGGAATACTCGCTCAATACCCTGCTGGAGCGCGGCTCCGTCGTAGCCGCCTTCTTCAAAATCTCCTGCCCCGTCTGCCAATTCACATTCCCTTTCCTCGAACGCCTCTACCAACGTTATGACGGCGACGGGGTAACGTTTCTCGGAATCTCCCAGGACGACGCAAAATCCACAAACAAATTTGCGAAGGAGTACGGAATAACGTTTCCGGTCCTGATCGACGACGAAAACGGCTACATGGTCTCCAACGCCTACGGCCTGACCAACGTCCCCACGATCTTCCTGATCGAAACAGACGGTTCCGTGAAGGTCAGCTCCATGGGTTTTGACAAGAAAGACTTGGAAGCAATTGCTGCGCATCTTGCCGAGCGCAAAAAAATATCTCTTGCGCCGCTTTTCCGTCCTGACGAAGTAGTCCCGGCCAACAAACCGGGCTGAAGCTCGAAAAATTAGGCCCGGTCGGGTCTGATGAATTTTGAAATAAGGGAGTCCAGCTTGTATTGAATTCAGCGAACGTGCTCCCACTTTTCGAAAGCAGGAATTGCAATTACGATGAATTTGTTTCCAACACTCGGATGAAATTTTATTCGAGTTCGGTTTCGAGCGATTGTTTCTTGTGCTTCGCCGGCCGTTTGCGCTTGTCGGGAATGACGCGCGTGGCGGCCGGTGCAATACCGGACTTGCGCGCCGCGCGACGCGCTTCTGTTCCTTTGTCCAAAATCTTCTTTCGTTTCCGCTTCATCTGATAACTCTTCCGCAGCCAATTCCGACAGCAAGAATTTAAAAGCTAAAGGTTGCCTGCAGATCGATGCGTCGATTCGAGGTGGATTGGGAAAAAGGCTGGCCGGCGAGTCCATTGGAAAGACCGAAAAGTGACGAACTCAGATTACCTACCGGCGTCGCCAGATTCACGTGATTGAAGATGTTCCGCGCTGCAACCGAAAACGTCAAGCTGTAGCGGTGATTCGTGATGTTTCCATCCGGACCTCCGGGCCCGCGTCCGCCAAAACCTCCGCGCTGCCCTGGTGCCCCACCCGGCCCGCGTCCGAACGTGCCGCCGGCGCCCGGGCCACCACCAGCGCCCGCGTTGGCTGCTTCCGCTTTCTTTCCAAAACCAAACGACTTACTCAGTCGGAGATTTAGCGTAAATTTCCCCGGTCCGGTCAGATAATTTATGGGGACGATCTTCTCGCCCGGCTGCGGATTCGAATCAAAACAGCCGTACGGCGTGGACTTCACGGTTGGCGAGGCCGACGGGCAGGATGCAAACGCGGCGCGCTGGTTGAACAACGAGTCACCGAAGGGGTCCAGAGCGGTGGTGACGTTGAACGGGCTCCCGGAGCTGGCAATCATGAATGGACTAAGCCGGAATGCGTAGGGCAAACTCGCCGAGCCGCCGATGAATACGCGATGGCGAACATCAAAGGAAGCGCGGCCATAATCTTCGGCGGGGTCGTACGGATTCGAAGGAAAATAGCCGGAGCCGCCGGTGTCGCTGTTCGCGTAGTTCAACGTATAGTATCCAAAAGCGGAGAGCTTGGTGCCCATTCGAATGCTGCTGTTCACGACGAGCTGGTTCTGCCTGAAGATCCCGTCCGATTGGTACTGGAAGATGTTGCCTTGATTCGGCCGGGGACGCAGTCCGTTGTTTGCGGGATCGGGCGCATTGATGTTGTTAGTGAAAAACGCGTGGACACCGCGTGCGTTCAAATAAGTTACGGCGAGATTCGCGGACTTGCCGAGCTGGCGCTCCACGCTCAAACCTGTTTGCATGGTGTATGGCGTTCGCAGATGTGAATTGACTTCATAGAACGTGGCGGGAGCGCCGGACTGCTGGAGTTGGCCGACCGGCGGAGTATCACTCAGATAGAAGTTCGGATTGGTCACGATGAACTGTTGCTGGATGTGTCCGTTGAGGCGCTGCTGCTGTGCCACCAGGTCATAGCCGAACCGGTCATAAAACATTCCAAAGCCGGCGCGCAGGACTGTTTTCGGCGGATTCTTCGGCGTGCCGCCAATGCCCCAGGCCAGTCCGAGCCGTGGCGCAAAGTCGGCATGATCCGGGATGTTGTTCTGCGTTTCGAAACGGAGCCCATAACTCACGGTGAGATTGGGGCGGACGCGCCAATCATCCTGGGCGTACAAGCCGGCGTCAAACCAGCTCACGCGAACAGTAGGATTCCCCGCAGGGCTGGCGCTCACAGAATAATTGGTGGGGCCGAAACCGCAGGCGATCAGAGTCTGCACGCTCTGCCCATTTGCCAAACCCATCGCCAACTGCTGGTATGCCTGGATTCCCGTGAGCTGCACGCTCGCACCGGGACAGGAGGCGCTCGGAGCCGGAGTCTGCCTGGTTCCAAAGGAAAATGCGCCGTTGAAATTGGCAGTTTCAAAGTTTTCGTCGCGGTTTTCGCGCAGTCGCGCTCCAAACTTCACGAAGTGTTTGCCTAAGGCCATGGAAGTATAGTTCTGAAGCTCGTAACGATCGAGGGTGTCATCGATCGCGCCTTGAACGTTGCCGCCAGTGGTGAATGCGCCTTGCACTTGAATCGTGGGCGCGGGGCTGACCGGGGTTTGCACGTCCGTCGTTCGCAGGAATTGGAAGCGGGTCTCATTGATGATCTTCGCGTTCACAACCTGGGTATCGCTGATTTGCAGGGTATGTTCGGCGTTGACCACATTGAAGCCTTGGTTCGCGAGACTGAATTGACCTGTTCCTTCGTTCTCATCGGTGTTGTGAAAATACTGGTACCGCGCGGTGAGCGTATTGGTTGGTGTCAGTTGGTAATCGAGACGCGGGCTGATGTTGTACCGGGTGCCGGGATTCGACACGACATCGCTAAATTGAATGATTTGAAACGTATCGGGATCCACGAAGGGTGTGTTGACTATCTTGAGGTCGATGACGTTGCGCCCCTCGACGTTGAAGAAGAAAGAGGCTTTCTTGCTCAGCGGTCCGCCGATATTTCCACTGTATTGGGTGGAATGGTGGGCCGGCGGTGGGGTCCCGGGCGGCAGATTCTCAAAGGGATTCCGCGCGTCAAACGCGGCCGTGGTTCCCGAAAGGAAGGCTTGGCCGTGGAATTGGTCGGTCCCAGGTTTTGTGAGAATCTCGATTCGCCCATATCCGAGTTTGTCGTACTCCGCCGAAAAAGGATTCTGATTAATGCGGATTTCACGAATGGAAGCTTTGGGAGGCAGGGTCCCGGCCGTAAATCCATCGATATAAATCTGACCGCCGTTAGGGCCCGCGGAAGGGCCAGCGAGCGTTTGAAGTTCGGATTGCAGCTCGTCGGGATCATCCGAGAGCGCTTCGAGGTCCTTGCCTTGCATGACCACCATGCCGGCGTTGTTCGAAGGAGCAATATCGACCTTGGTGGAAGAATCCGAAACCTCCACTTTTTCCTCCTCCACCTGGATGAGCAGGCCAATGTTCAAGTGTTGGGTCTGCCCGGCGAGGATCTGGACATCCTCTTGCGTGAAAATGGCGAAGCCCTTGGCGACGGCCTTGACGGTGTAGGCGCCCGGAAGCAGTCCCTTGAATTCGTAGAGGCCGTCCCGGTTAGTGGTGGTGTCCAGTGACCCGCCGCTCGCGTCGGTGAGACGGACGGACGCTTTTGCGATAACTCCGCCGGAGGGGTCGGTGACGACGCCATTCAATGCGCCAGCAGGGGTCTGCGCATCCAAATCCCTGCCCACCAGGAAAATCGACAGAAGAAAAAACGAACTCAATAGAACAATTCGAACGGCCCGAAAACTCATCCGATCTCCTGAGTAAATATCTTTATTTAAGACTGCCGGCTTAAGACTGCACTGCATTACGGTGTGGCCGCTTCCCCGCCGGCTCCGCTGCTGAGGCTCCATGGCGAAAGAATTGTGGACGGATTGCTTTTGGGGGAAGCTTCCAAAATGGGCTCAACTCCACCCAGCAGGGTGATCACAGTGGAGACGCCGTTCGCCCCGCCCTCGGTGGCCACAACCATGACGGCATCGCCCTTCTGCAAGTCGGCCAGCATGGCGGCGGGCATCCGGCTAATCGTCTGTTGCAGATCGGCAGTGCCTCCGCCGCCAGACCTTCCCATTCCGCCGGACCCGCCAGACTCCGCGCCACCGGATGGCGGACCGCTGGGTTTCGCGGTTTGCCCCGCATTCGCAGTGGAACCAGCACCACTCGGGGTGGGCGCAGACGACGTTCCTTCCGTTGAGGTTCCTTTCAGGCGCGTGGCGATGCGCTGCGCCATCGGCGCAGGTAGCTTGCGCAACTGCGATTCCGCCGTGATCCTTACAGTGATGGATCTCTTCGAAACCAGATCCTGGACAGTGATGGTGCCCGCGGATGTGTCGAGCGCGGAAATCGTGCCAGCGATATTTCGAAACGTGCCGGAGACGATTTCATCGGCAGTCAGTTCGCTGCCGTCGGCGCTGCGAGTGCCGCGAGCGCGAAGCTGGTCGCCCGGCTTGATCCGATCGAGTGAAGCAGGCTTGGCGTCGTCAAACTTGACAGAATCCGAGGCGTACCGGCGGAGGATGGTGTCCTTGGAAAGATGAACGGCAACGCTCTTTTTCTCGCCGGCAGAAGGCAAGGCAACGCTGATGGTGTTGCCGGCAGCATCGACGCTGTTCACCAGTCCGCCAAACCCGTGCTTTTGCCATTCTTCGCGGTCGCGCGACTGTTTTTCAGCGATGTCCGCTCTCTTCATGGCGATAACCGACGCGGCCACAACGGATTTTCCATCCTCGGCAAGCTTGCCTCGGACAAGAATGCGGTCTCCGGGTTGAACGTCCGATAATTGGATGGGCGTGGCTTCCTTCAGGTCCTTTTGCCCGGGCGCAATTCGAACGAGTTTCGTGCCGTCTTGGACTTGAACAGTCACGTCGCTTCCCGCGTCCGTTGCCAAAGTTATGGCAGTGCCCGAAATCGACTTAATTGTTCCAACGGGCCTCGCCGCGGCGGGAGTTTGCGAGGACGGCTGCTGCCCCGCTTGGGCCTCGGGAGATTGAGAATCTGCCGCACTGCGCGCGCCGAAACTCAGGCAAATCGCTGCGAACAACAATGCTAATTCACGCCCAGGCCTGTTCCAAAACACCATCTCGATGCCTCACCCCGCTACTTCTCTACTCTAGTCCTGAAGACGATTGCTTGCACCAAATCCCGCGCCACCCAAACTAGGGTTCAGGTCAGGTAATATTAGACGTATTCAGAGGTGAAAATCGTTTCACCAGCAGGCTTTTCCCAGCAGAAATGAGTTTTACTATCAGTCAGCAGCTCGACATCTTCGAAGATGCTTCTAGCCACATAATCCGCGACTGCACAACTCTCACAATGACTTCGTGCCACGATGCCCCGATTCCAGTGGAAGCGACTGATTTGCTCAGTTCCCCAGCTGCGATACACGGCTGGGCCAAAACGCCGCTTCAAAACTCGGGCTGAAGCGATTTCGCCATTTCCAGCGTAACGCGTTCCTTGCGGCGATACGAGGTGTTCACCATGTGGGCTGCGATGGCCGAGCGATAGCCAATCTCAACTGACGCATTGGGAGTCTTGCGGGTTCGCACGCAATCGACCCAATTGGCCATATGGTTCTGATTCGGAGTTTCTCCGGTGAGCGCCGCCCCATCATGCCGATTGGCCTTCTCAGGATAATAACGAATGCCCTCTGAAGACTTTCCGGTCACCATGTCGGTTGCCCCGGATATATGTTCGATGGTGCCGTCACTCCCGAGCAGGCGCTCGCCCAAGCCGTAATGGCTGTTGCTGAAAGTGGACTGCCACGTTACAACTGTGTCTGCGGGATATTCGAGCGTTGCCACGATCGTGTCCGGCACTTGGCGACCGTCTTTCTCCGAAAACACACCTCCAGACATATATGCTGCGCTGGGCTCCGGCAGATCCAGCGCGGTCATGATCCAAGCGATTTGATGGACCATGTTTTCCGTCACATTTCCGCCTGAAAACTCCCAGTACAACCTCCAGTTAACAAACTTGAAGGGATCAAATTCGCGATCGGGGCGCCCGTTCAGGAAGGCCTTCCAATTCACGTTTTGCGCGGTGCAGTCTGCGGGTACCTTGCGCACCCACTGACCTTTGCCGTGCGGAGTGTTGCGGCTCATCCAAGACTCCACTTGGGTAACCTTCCCAACATTTCCGTCCTTGATCCACTTCCGCGCATCGGCGAGTGACCCGGAACTTTCGTGTTGCAAGCCGATCTGCACCACGCGATCGGATTTCTTCGCGGCCCCGAGGCATTCCTCTGCCTCCGGGACGGACCACGTCATTGTTTTCTCGGAGTAGAGGTCCTTGCCGGCTGCAAGGGTATCCAGAAAATGCCGCGCATGGATGTGCAGCGGGCTCGCCACGATGACACCGTCGATGTCTTTCATGTCGAGCAACCGCCGGTGATCGTCAAGCGTCTGAATGCCGGGCGCCATTTGCTTGGCTTCGTCGCGGCTTCGCGTGTAAACGTCGGCTATGGCGACGAGTTGGGCGTCGGGAACTCCCAGCACCTGTTTGAGCAATTCTTGTCCGCGTCCACCCACGCCGATCATCCCCACGCGCACGCGGTCATTTGCGCCGAGCACTCGCGAAGGTGGATAGGCCGCCAGCGTTGCCGCGCCGATCGCAGCCTGCCTTATGAATTCGCGCCGAGAGTTGTTTGCCATACGCGTATCCCCCCGAGGATTAATTTCGAAAAACAGTCAAGAAGACTTTTGCTTGGTGGTCGCGGCTTGAAGATACTGCGTCACTACCCGGGCAAAATCCGCAATCGCTACTTCAGACTCATCGATTTCGGGATGCCAGGCTTTTTCCCATTCGAAAGAATAGTAGCCTGCGTATCCGGCCGCGACTAGCAGTTCCACCTGGCGCTTCACGGGCACCCCGCCGCGTCCGGTGAGAACGTAATGAGCCTCGCCACCTTCCATGCGCGAGTCCTTCAGATGGGTATGCCGGATGTATTTGCCAAGCTGACTGACGCTGACCGCCGGGTCTTCCTTGCCATCGACGAAAGTGTTGTGCGCATCCCAGAGCAATCCGACATGCGAAGAGCCAGCTTTCTCGAGTATTTCGCGAAGCGTTGGAGCATCCGTGAAGTCTCCGTGCGATTCCAGCAAGACAGCGACGTTCTTGGGGCCCCCATAGTCCCCAAGTTCGCGCAGCGAAGCGGCAATGTGCTCGAGCGCCGGGGCACGCGGTCCGATCAGTTTGTTGCCGAAAACGCGCACGTAGGGAGCGGCGAGCTGCGAGGCGAGGTCAATGAACCGCCGCGCATCGGCAAGCTGCTGTTCGTGTTCCTGGCCAGCAGTGTGCAAGTTGGCCGAACTGCTCACGCAGGAAATTCGCAAACCTCGGTCGGCAATTTCTTTCTTGGATTGTTCAAGGCGCGTCGCCCCAAATTCGGGGCGCGAAGGAAGGTCCATCGTTCCCTGCATTCCGCGAAGTTCGACCGCCGCAAAGCCATTCTGCTGGGCGAAGTCGAGAATCTTGAGCCAGTCCCAGGACGGGCAACCGAGCGTCGAAAAGCCGATCGGCAAGCGCCCGCCCGCAGCGTGCAAGGCCGCTGGCAGCGCAGCTATCGTCATTGCTAGGCGCTGAAGGAATTCCCGCCGGTCCGTGTGCGGTATCACCATGAGCGTGCGGCAAAAAGCATTTCCCGATTCTCAAAACTCGAACGTAACACGAGGTTCACTCTCCGTCTACTTCGTCCCGGTGAGCTAGAGACTAAAGCGCTCCAGCGTCTTGCAGCGCTTTTTTCATCCCGGCCCAACTCTGTCGCGAGGATTCCTCCGGTGTGTCCGCGCCGCGCCAGTGGGTCTCGAGACTTACGGCGAAATGATAGCCGTCGCGCTTCAGCGCCTTAAACTGCCCGACCCAATCGATGATACCGTGGCCCATCGCCGCCCATTGGTAGCCCTTGCCGTCCGGTTTTTTTGCCGCGTCCTTGCAATGACAGTGGCCAATGCGATCCTTCGGCAAGAGATTGTATCCATCTGGGTAGGGCTTCTCATCTTGCTCCGCTGCGTTTCCTGGGTCCCAATTGAACATTAGGTTAGAGGATCGCACTGCACCGAGGACCTTGGCGGCTTCAGCCGCCGTAGCGGTATTACAAGCAGCTTCATTTTCGAGGATCAGAATCACGTCCTTCTTGGCCGCTGCTTCGGCCGCATTCTGCAGTTTTTCATTTATGGCTGTGCGGTACGGCCCCTGATCATCGAGCCGCCAGAAATCAAAGAATCGGACGCGATTGGTTTGGAAGGCCTTCGCCAGCTCGATACTTCGTTCAAGCACTTCATCCTGCTGCTCAAACGTAAAGTCAGCGTTGAATTGATCGCGCTTGGGACTGTACTTCGACTTCGGTGCGCCCGGCCAATCCACCTTGAAAAGAGGGCTAGCGATGTCGGTTACACGCAACTTGTTCTTTTCCAAAATGCGCCGTGCTTCTTCGATTTCCTTTGCGTCCAGCTTGAGCAGGTTCTTGTTCCACATGCCCCGCAGCTCGATCCATTCCATGCCGAATTCCTTCGAAGCTACTTCGCAGGCGCGTCCAAAGTCCTGACTAATCTCGTCGCTAATGACGGCGACCCGGAAGGGCGAATTCATACCGTCACCCCGAGCTTTTCTTCGAGATATTTCTTGCTGATCGCTCCCGACTCTTTGGGTGTGCGCGTCTTGTCGGGCACGACGTCTAGCTCGACGATGGCCCAGCCCCTGAAATTGACTTTGTGTAATGCATCGAAGACTGCCGGGAGATCCACCCTTCCACGGCCGAGTTCGACAAAACGGTACGGGCGCTTCGCATCCGCGTTTCCGGGCACCGGCTCAACATCCTTTATATGCAGGAAGAGCAGCCGGTCGCTGTATTTTTCAATCGCCTTCGCCGGATCGCCGCCACCCTGGAAGTAGTGCGCCACGTCCAACTCCAACTTCGCATAGCGCGGGTCGGCGGCTTGCAGGATTTGATCCACTTCCTCGGGACGCTCTCCGAGTGAGCCCATGTGGTTGTGATATCCCAGCGAGACACCGAGATCGGCGGTGCGTTTCCCGATTTCCGAAATTAGGCGGCCCAACCGCTTGTAGTCCGCCGCCGTGATGGCGCGGTCCTTAGGACGCTCGTCGGTGACTTGAAGATAGAGCCCTCCAACGTCGTGCACAAATTTTGCGTTGGCGGTGTGCTTGGCAATTTCATCGGCTTCGAGTGCAGGGTCAATGCGTACGCCGCCGCTGGAGAGCGCAACCATCTTCAGTTGGTGCTTTTCGAGCAAGTCCCGCAATTCAGCGGGGCTGCCAAAATCCTTGATGACATTGGAGCGCAATTGAATTCCGTGGAAGCCCAGTGACGCAATGTCTTCGATCGCCTGCCGGTCTTTTCCGCCCCAAGTGATGGACGCATATCCAAAGCGAATGTCGGCGGGTGCGGGCGTGACCGGCGTATCGAAATACGACAAGTCCATTGGCGGGTAGAGCGGCTGAACCAAAGATGCATAGCCTGAGATCGTGGGCAAGGCGGCCGCGGCTGTCATCACCCCGAGACCGGTGAGAAACTCACGACGCGAAACATAAAACGCCATGTACACTCCTCCTACCCGATACTATTAGAGGGATCGATCATTGTCCGCAAGCAACATCACATTCCCTTGAACAATTCGACCATTGGCGAGCGCAACGGGAACCCGGACTGCCCAGCCGGCACATTGTTTCGTCGCTATCGGCAGGGTCAGAAGTTGAACTTTGCGCCGAGTTGAAGTTGGCGGCCACCAGTCGCGCTGCTGATGTGGCCGAAGGGACTGGTAGGATTAGGGTTATAGGTCGTACCGTTGGAAGTGCCGCCGTTTGACGTGAAAAAGAATTGCGGCGTGTTGGTGGCGCCGAAGGCTTCGAGCCGCATTTCCATGGTGTAGCGTTCCGTGAAACGGATCAATTTGGAAACGGTGGCATCAAGGTTGAAGAAATTGGGGCCGCTCAGGTAGTTGCGGCCGACGTTGCCAAAGGCGCCCGCGGCAGTGGGAGCTGCAAAGCTGGATGTCGAGAACCAAGGGTCGTTTGGCCCGATGCCATGAAGAATCTTTACGGGGGCAACAAGATCTGGCGTTTGCGTGTTGCCCGGCGCGTTAAGCGAAGTGCCGCTGGCCGTGAATGCCATAGGCAGGCCGGACATGATGGTCATAAACGTCGAAACCCGCCATCCGCCGACAACCGCGGCAGCAGGTCCGGACGAAACCCAGCGCCTGCCGTGGCCGAGCGGGAAATCGTACACAAAGCTTTGGACGAAGGTTTGTGTGCGATCGAAATCGTTACGGGCGTAGTTTCTACGCTGGTTGATGTAGAAGAATAGGCCGCCATCGTCGCCGGTTTGGAAGCCCATGCCTTTGCCGAAGGTATAGGCAGTGGTAGTGGCCAAACCGCCGGTAAATTTGCGGTCGAATTTGACCTGCAAAGCATGATAGCTGGAAGAGTATCCGGCGAAGAGCAGGTTCGTACTGGCGGTCCGGCCGAACGTGGCCTCGGGAAGTCCCGCATTGCCGGCGCCGGCAATCGTCGCGGCGTTCAGATTGTAGTTCACGACGGTGTCCACGCTGTGATTGCCAACGTAGGCTACATCGAGAACGAACTTTCCCGGGAGCGACCGCTGGACTGCAAGATTCCACGATTCGACGTAAGGGTTTTTGAAATTCTGATTCACCACAAAGAGGTTGGAGTTCTTGAGCACCACCGCTGCCGCCGGGCTGCTCGCACTTGTGATGACACCATCCGGCGGAACCACGGGCTGGATGATGGCGGGAAAACCATTCTCGAAAGTTGCCGGAGTTACACCATCAGCAAGTACTGCGGGGCCAAAGCTGGCGACTGCGGGATTGAAGGCATTGTTCGAGCGGACCGGGAAATTGTAGGCGTAGCTGTTGTCTGGGAAGGGCGTGAAGCTGATTCCGAAACCGGCGCGGATGACAGTTGAATTATTCAAGCGATAAGCCAAGCCGATGCGTGGCGCAAAGTACTTGTAATGGGTGGTGATTCCAAGATTGCCGGGAATGCTGCCGTACCCGCTGACGCGAAGCGTGTTGTTGGTCGGATCGTAGTTCGAGAAACCGCCTTTTTGGACAGGCGTGGCGGGGGGATAAAACTCCCAACGCAGGCCGATGTCGGCGGTAAGCTTCGGAGTGACGAGCCATTTGTCCTGAACGAAGGAGAAGAATTGCCAGGCGCGATAGTTGGGGAAGAAGGTCGCGAGGTCGCGGCCGGCCTGGCCCGGAACGTCAAAAAGGAAGCTGGCAAAGTCGTTTGAGAAGCTGGTCGGGGACGCCCCCACTTTCGGACATTGTGGGGTTGGGGCAACCGTGCACTTGAGCGCGGTCTGACCGTCGTTGAAGGTGTAAAGGCCCCGAGGGCTGAAGGTTTGTTCTTGAAGTAAAGCGTCGCGCACGCGGCGCAGGTCCACGCCGAGCTTTACGGTGTGATTGCCGAGGATTTTGGTCCAAGTGTTTGCGAAATCGATGTTCGTTTCCGAGCGAATCCAGGGCAAGCTCGCGGAGAACCCGATGATCGGATTCGAAAGTACGCCACCGTTGATTTGAATGCCGACGATTCCACTGGTTATGGTTTTATCGAGGTTAACGCCGGGAATGCCGAGCGTAGTTGAAGTATTGGTGCCGTAATCGGTGTTGTGAGCTTCGTTATGATACCACGCGACACCAACGCGGAATTCAGCAACCAGGGTATTCGAGAAAAAGCGATTGTAGTTGAGGCCGGTGCTGTAGGTGTTCTGAAGGCCCGAGCCTTCAAAATTGCTTTGCGCTGGTCCGCCAGCTATGCCGAATATCGGAGCTTGGAAAATTGCCGGACGCTGGTAGCTCAATCGAAAGCTCAGGCGATCTTTGTCAGTAAGATTGGCATCCACTTTGCCGTCAAAGAAGTCCGTATCCTTGTGGAAGGGCAGTAAGGCAAAGTAGTTATTCGTGTTCCCAGCAGCAGTTGGGGTCGGCAAAAGAGCCATAAGCTTGGCGGAGACGGGATCAATCAGGGCCGAGGGAATAATGTTCGGGCACATACCGCTGGTATACCCTGGTGTAGCCGGAGTGCACGCCGAGTTGAAGGCATCCACTGTAGTTCCATTTGGACCCTGTACAGTTGGTCCGGGAGTGGAAGAGGCGGCGATTTGCGTGCGCATCGAGGGGTCCGAGCTGCTGAATGGGTTGTAAATTGGCGTTGTGGAGGCGCTCAGGTCGCCGGAGCGAATAGCCATCGTGGGGATGCTGATCGTGTTTGGATTGGCCTCGTGGTCTTTGACCATCAGATAGTCGGCGAAAAAAAAGAGCTTATTCTTAATGATCGGACCGCCAATATTGCCGCCAAAGTAGTTGTAAGCCAGGTGCCCCACCGACTTATCGAAAAAGTTGCGCGCATTGAAATAGTTGTTCCTGGCGAATTCATAGGCAGCTCCGTGATAGTTGTTGGTGCCCGACTTTAAGATGACGTTTACAACGGCGCCACTGGCACGGCCCAGTTCCGCGTCATAATTACTCGTCGATGCGTCCACCGTCTGGATGGCTTCGAGCGGGGGTATCAAGATCTGCAGCAGGCCGGTACGTTCGTTGTCGTCGATACCCTCGATCTGGTAGTTGTTGCCCTCGCGCAGTTGGCCGTTCACTTCCGTCTGCAGCGAACTGCTGGCGTTGAAGAACTGCGAGTGCTGGAAAGTCGCGCGAGTGGTGCCGGGTACGATGTTGAGGAGGTTTTGGAAATTGCGATTAGTGCCCAGCGGCACATTCTCCGTTAACACCTCCTCCAGCTTGCGCCCCGTGTCCGCTCGCTCGGTCTGGAGGATGGGAGTTTCCGCCTCCACGGTGACAGTCTGGTTAACGTCTCCTGGCTGAAGGGCCAAG
>DATNLB010000525.1:0-3810 GCA_035603095.1 Candidatus Acidiferrales bacterium | reverse complement strand
AAGATTCCGCCACTCTCGCTGGCAACAAGTGCAATCTGTGAGTCAAGAGGATCGACATCAATTGCGACAGCCCTGCCGCCCCGGGAAACATCTGGTTGGAATTGCTGCAGCCCTGGTTGACGGCAGGCGCCAAGACCGACTATGAGTACGAGAATCGAGACCAAGTGCAGGCTCTTGACTCGCCACACCGCATACCGGAATGAAACGAGGGGTGCGATCAAAACGAGCACAAACCGCGGTGTACACAGCATCACAGATCTCCGGGGGAAATTTTCTATGGCAGTCGTCGTCATCTTCAACAACTTTCGCAGGAAGGGTGGCCACACTCAAACCCGGTTCTGGTTTGAGCGGGGTAATTCTATAACTGGGCAAAGTCTCTCTGCTACTCGAATCGCGTTCTCGCGCCGTTCATTCTGACTCGATCTCCACGACTCAAGAAAACACAAGGTCCGACTCGACTTTGTTAAGGGCTGGCTCCGCACTCCGCAGGCCATCGCGTTGCGCTGGTCTGCCCGGTCGGGACGACAGAGTTGGGGGAGATTTGAACATCCCACTCAACAGAATGGGCGGATGACGAGCAACCCCGAAGTAATCTCCGACCGCAGATACCACGGTTTCGCGGACCGCCAGGCAGGCAATTCGCGAATTGGGATAAATTGGGATAAAGGCTATGCGTGCTGAAAGAATTCGAAGTCGTCTCTAACCCCAAGGCTGCTTTGTGACTTAGTGGCGGAGGAGGGGGGATTCGAACCCCCGAGACCCTTTCGAGCCTAACGGTTTTCAAGACCGCCGGTTTCAACCGCTCACCCACCCCTCCGTCTTTGATTTTAACCCACTCCGCATGCTAGAGGGACATTTGTGTCCTTGGGGGCGCAGTCCGCCTGAGTCGAAGCGCGCACAGAAACAGACTCGCGAAGTAAGGATCTTGAGCTATCGCACGCGTTACAAACGATTTTGTAATACGTCCGCAATTCTGAGAGGAGCGTATCTCCTTAAGTTTATAGAGGGTAGCGCCGAATGCTTTATTCACTTAGCGCCCTGCTATATTCGTGCAATTGCATTCTTATGCGAACCATTGACACGTCGCAAGCCGCACCGTAGCATCGCTTTCACCGGCCGCAATTCTTGCCCACGAGCGCGCCGGAAGAAAGGCCTCTCATGAGCCTTCGCGACTTCATCACCAAGCAGTTTATAGATGTTATCGAGTGGGTTGAGCCGGAGGAAGGCATCCTGGCCTACCGCTACCCCATGCAGGATCGCGAGATCCAGAACGGCGGCAAACTGACCGTCCGCGATTCGCAAGCCGCGATTTTTGTGAATGAAGGGAAAGTTGCGGATATCTTTGGACCGGGACTCTATACGCTAACGACGCAAACGCTCCCCATCCTGACTTATCTAAGGAACTGGGACAAAGCGTTCAAGTCCCCTTTCAAGTCCGACGTGTATTTTTTCTCGGCGCGAATTCAGACCGACCAGCACTGGGGCACGCAGAATCCCATCTCCATTCGCGACAAGGAATTCGGCGCGATCCGTCTTCGCGGCTTCGGAATTTACTCGTATCACTTGAGCGATGCGAAGTCGTTCTACAGCAAGATCAGCGGTACCCGCGACCTTTATCGCGTCGCGGATCTTGAAGGCCAGTTGCGCAACACCATTGTCGCCAAGATGACCGATGCGTTCGCCGCCAGCCAGGTGCCGTTCCTGGATATGGCCGCAAACCAAGGCGCACTTGCCGAAAAAATAAGCGAACAACTGAAACCGGCCTTCACGGAATATGGACTCACCCTGGACACCTTTGTGGTCGAAAACCTTTCGCTGCCGGACGAATTGCAGAAAGTGCTCGACCAGCGCATCAGCATGAACGTGCTCGGCGACATGGGCAAGTTCACGCAATATCAGGTGGCGCAGGCCATCCCCATCGCCGCCGCGAATGAAGGCGGAGGCGCGGTAGGAATGGGTGCAGGTCTCGGCGCGGGCGTGGCCATGGGCCAGGCTATGATGGACGCCGTGAAGAAATCGACTTCGGCGCCCGCTGCGGCCGGAGCTCCAGCCGCCGAAACCAAATTCTGCAGCGAATGTGGCAAGCCCATCCCGCGCAACGCCAAATTCTGTCCGGAATGCGGAAAGCCCCAGGTGTAGTGCCACCGCCTGCCATGAGCGGAATCGAGTGGGTTGTCGAAGCCTTCGGATGCTCGTCGCAGTCGCTGCGCGACACTGCTGTCTTGCAGGGTTTGTTCAGCAACATCATCCGGGAGATGAAGCTCCGGCCCGTCGGCGAAACGCAGTGGCATCAGTTTCCCGTCACCGGAGGGATCACCGGCCTTTGCCTTCTCGCGGAGTCCCACCTCACGTGTCACACCTTTCCGGAGCACGGCTCGCTTTGTTTGAATCTTTTCTGCTGTGTTCCGCGCTCTGAATGGGATTTCGAAACTGTTCTGCGGCAACTCTTTGATGCCGATTCCGTTGCGGTCCGCCGGCTGCAGAGGCCTTACGAATCTAAATTGAAGCAGGTTGCCGGTGACTGAGGCGAAACCTCTTTCCGCGAGTCAGGTTGGCCATTCGCAATGACTCAGCCCGTTGCCAACTGTCCGAACTGTGGCGCCAAGATCGTTTTTCGCTGGTCCAGCAGCGTGCAAACGGTATGCGAATTTTGCAAGAGCATCCTCGTCCGCACGGATGTGGACCTGAAAAAAGTCGGCCAGGTCGCCGATCTCCCGCCGGACAGCTCACCCATTCAGATCAATACCGAAGGCAAATACGGCAACAAGGCTTTCGTTGTGGTTGGCCGCATCCTTTATGAATACGATCAAGGCGGCTGGAACGAGTGGCACGTCATGATGAACGACGGCACGAGCGCATGGCTCTCCGACGCGCAAAGTGAGTACGCGCTGTCTTTGTCTTCGAAGGCGCAGAACCTTCCGGCTGTCGCCCAGGTCCACGTTGGCCAGCAATTCACCTGGAGTGACCAGCGCTACACCGTAAGCGTCATCACTCCTGCACATTACCGCGGCGTCGAAGGCGAATTGCCGTTTCAATATTGGGACAAGACGGACGTCACCTTCGTCGATCTGCGCACGGAATCCGGAAAGTTCGCCACGCTTGATTATAGCGATCCCGAGCCGGCTCTGTATCTCGGTGAATTCGTGGAATTCGACGATCTGAAAATGAAAAATCTGCGCAGTTTTGAGGGCTGGTGATGGGCGCGGGCACTCCGCCACTCTCCGGGCCTCCAAAGCCGCAAGCGAAGGCGCTGAATTGTCCGAAGTGCGGCGCCGCCATCACGCTGCGTTCCTTCGGGCAGGCCGAAACGGTCGTGTGCGGGAGCTGCCGTTCGATCCTGGACGCTAAAGACCCCAACCTTTCCATCCTCCAGCAATTCGAAATAAAGACCAGTGACATAAAGCCACTCATTCCCCTGGGTGCGCGCGGCAAGCTGCGCGGCACGGACTACGAAGTCATCGGGTTTCAACGGCGCGGCACCAAGGTCGGCGGAATCACCTACTGCTGGCACGAATACGTGCTGTTCAATCCTTACAAGGGCATTCGCTACCTCAGCGAATATAACGGACATTGGAACGACATCAGTATTTGCAAGACGCTGCCCACCGCGGAAATTGGCGGAGTAACGACGGCAAATTATCTCGGGGAGACTTATAAGCATTTCCAGTCCGTCGACGCCAGCACGGATTTTGTCCTCGGTGAATTTCCCTGGCAGGTTCGCGTCGGCGAACAAGCAGCCGTCACTGACTACGTGCATCCACCCCGCGTCCTGTCCAGCGAGAAGCTCGACAAGGAAGTCACCTGGTCCAT
>DATNLB010000288.1:0-16183 GCA_035603095.1 Candidatus Acidiferrales bacterium | reverse complement strand
CATCAGCAATCCCCCAGATCAAATTCGTTATCCAACCCAGTTGCTCACTCGACCCGCTTTCCCAAGAATTTGTTCATCGTAGTGTGGGCCCGATCCCGGGGGAGTCCCCGACAAGGTCGCGGTCGCGATTCAGCAGGCACGCTTCGCCGTTACTTGGTGACCGTCGCAGTTCCGCTGCCGCACTGCAGCACGGCGCTCGGGGCGTTGGCTTCTTTGCGGACGTAGCCCATTCCAATGATGCGCGTTGGGTCCCAGATCCGCGCGGCTCGCGTGACGTAGCCGACTTCTTTGCCGTCGAGGGTGAGGAGGGCTTCCGGTTCGGGGACAACATCGCCGGAAAAAGCGAGGCGGATGCGCTGGCGGTTCACCTGGCCGCGGGAGCGCACGCGCTCGACGATCTCCTGGCCGGTGTAGCAGCCTTTGGTGTAGCTGATATGGCTATCCTGCAATCCCGCTTCGTGGGGGATTTGTTTTTCGCCGAAGTCGTAGCCGAACCACGGGGTGCCTTGAGCGAGGCGGCTTGCGCTCAGCGCCGCGTAGCCCATCGGCGCGCCTTCGTGCCAGCGAGCCGCATCCGAAAGAATCTGCCAAAGCTCCGGCAGCTTTTCGCGCTCGGCGAAAAACTCCGCCCCCGGGACTCCTCCCGGAGAGCGCTTGGTGATCCAGCAGGGAATCGAACCGACCTTCCCGCCATGAGAGGAAAGTTCTTCGAACGCTGTGAGGTCGGCGCGCGAAACCTCTTTGACAAGGGCGGCGGCCTTCGGACCCTCCAGAGCAAGCGTGCCGTAGCGCGGCGTCTCATCGATGAGGGTCACGTCATCCATGATGATGTATTTTTCGAGGACTTCGATCAGGCGCTCGCGAATCATGGAATAGGAGACACACAGGAGCCGGTCGGGAAACGCATAGGTCTCGATCTCGGCGAGAATGTGGCCCTGCGGATTCAGGAGCAGGGAAACGATGCCGTGGCCGGTGGCGAGGTCCTTGATGTTGTTGGTCAGGATGGCGTTCAGGTAGCGCACGCGGTCGGGCCCGGTGAAGGAGAGATAGGCGCGGTAATTCTTGTCGATCAGCGCCACGGTGTCTCGGGCGGAGCGATATTCGGCAGCCGCATCGCCAAAGTAATCCGGCAGGGCGCAGCCGAACCAAACGCCCATCTTCGCGCCAGCGGCAAGGTGCGCCGCTGCAAGGGGAGTGTTTAGAGCTGTAGCTGGCGTAGCCATTTTTGTGATTTTCGCGCGTCCTCCAGGATTTAGTTTAGCAAAGGCAGCCTAGAAGGAGGAGGTCAACAGTCGAAAGTCTAGAGTTGAAAGTAAGAAGGGAGAAAAAGGAAAACGGGAACAAGAGTATTCACGTGTGGCTTGGCAGTAGGAGATTAGAAGGCGAAAGCCCCGACAAGGTCGGGATTTTGGTCACGAAATTCCGTGACCTCCGATTGAAGGTGGAAAGTAAGAAGAGAGAGAAGAAGGAAACGGAAGGAAAATGTAGCTCGAAGCGCCGGGGAACTGAGCATGCCTTGGGGCCGCCTCGGAGTTAGCATAGATCGAGTGCGGCATATTTGAGAGAGATGGTCCGAGGCAGAGACGGGGCGCCTGCGGCGAATCCCTTCATCTCCGATGGTATACTCCCCCCATGAGCAACGGCCGACCTGTCCTCAATGCCGCGACGGAGGGATTGATCCATATCACCATCCCCGTGGGGATGCTGCAGTGCAATTGCTCGATCATCGGCGATCCGGTGACGCGCGAAGCGCTCGTGGTGGACCCCGGCGACGAAGTAAATCGCATCCTGGACCTTCTCGGCCGTCATAAGCTCACCGTCAAGGCCATCGTCAGCACGCACGCGCACATCGATCACGTCGGCGGATTGAGCAAACTTCATCAATACACGGGTGCTCCCGTGCTGATGCACCGCGACGACCTGCCGCTCTATCAGGCCATGGAGATGCAGGCGTCGTTCCTCGGCGTCCACCCCCCGGAGCTTACCGATATCGATCAGTTGTTGAAGGAAGGCGACGTTCTTCGCTGGGGATCGTTTGAGGCGCAGGTCATTCACACGCCCGGTCACACGCCCGGAAGCGTTTCGCTGTATCTCCCGCATGACGCCGGAAAGGTCACCGGAGCTTCAACAATACACACCGTTCTGGACGAGGCCGGTGAGAAAATCGCTCTCACCGATCTTTTGAAGAAAGCAGCCGGCCCCGAGGGAGCGGCAGAAGACCTGCCTCCCGATGAACCGGAGAGAATGGCCGGTCACGCGCCGCAGCTTTTTTCCGGAGACACGCTTTTTGCCGGCAGCATCGGCCGCACCGACCTGTGGGGCGGCTCTATGGAGCAGATCCTGGATTCGCTCCGCACCAAGTTGATGCACCTGCCGGATGATACCGTGGTGTACCCGGGCCACGGCCCCGTCACCAGCATTGGGAACGAGCGCCACTTGAATCCTTTTTTGCAGCCGGAATAGGGATCCCACGGGCCGGCCGAATCGAGTTCTCAGTAGTCAGTTTTCATTTCGGAGTTTTTAGTTCTTAGCTTCGAGTCTCAGTCTCTGACTTCTAATTTCTAACTTCTACTTTCTGATTTCTGGTTTCCAATTTCACTTTTCCAATTTCAACTTTCCTTCTTCGCCCTGGCCAGGCGCATCTCTTCCATCACCGACTGCACCAATTCCTTCGCGTGAACCAGCTCCTGGTTGATCATTTGCAGATCCATCGCCGGAAGCGCGGGATTCCGCTGGCTGGTGCAATACACTCCGTGCTGGCCCACAAGAACCAGGGCGTTCGTAAGCCGGTCCAGCGACACCGCCAGACGCCCCCGTTCCCGTCCGAACATCTGTTCGTAGTGCTCCAGCTCTTCCTGGTGTTCCTGAAATGCCGACATCATTTCGTTCCCTCGTTGAGCTACTTTAAACCTGGCTACAGCAGGCGGTCCGGTGTTCGGACTCCAGCCGATTCGAACCGCCGAAATCGGAGACCTGGCTGCACCCACAGGACCGGAGTTGCACTTCGGGCACACGCGGTTCGCACCAAACTTTACCCCATCGCGCACGCGGAACATAATTCGCTAACGCCACAAAGAAGCGATTCGAAGGCTTCGCGTGGCACGTGATTCGAATGCGGCGGTAAATGCCTGGTCCTTCAAAGAGTTTGGAAAGGATTGGGCTGGAGCAACCAAACTATGCGACGTTCCGATCTGGTCCAGCATAAGGAGAGGGAAAAAGGCGCAGCCACGCGCACCTCTCAGATTGTTTTTGGAGAGCGGCAGCACCTTCTCCGGGTTCTCGATTCCCTCGAGGGCACGGAGCTGCCGATCGCCCGCATGCAGCAGGAGCGGCGTATTCTGGAAGAACTGATTCACGCGCGTACCCGTGATTTGAATCAAATCAACACGGCATGGGATGAAAAGATCGGGTTAGTCCTGAGCTCGGATGCAAAGCCGGAAATGCTGGAGAAACTTGTCAAGCAAGCGCCGGAAGAAGATTTTTACCTGCTGCGGCTGATCAGCGAGCACCCGCGGGCCAACGCCAAGACGCTAAATAAGCTGGCGAAACATCCGTATGGCGCGATTCGCGAAAATGTGGCACGGCATCCGAACGCCGATGCGCCGACACTTACGTGGCTCAGCAAGGATCGCAGCCAGCCGCTGTGGTATCTCGTGGCTTTCAATCCCAACACGCCCACGCCGCTGCAGCGGCGTCTGCGCGATCGCCTGAAGCGTCTCGGCGAGAACCAAGCCTCCAAGTAAGTTTCCAATCGCGTTCGATGCGGATTTCGCTTCGCAAGCCGTCGGCGGGTCAGCCTGCGAGCTGGCAATCAGCGCGCGGCGTTTGCTGTGCCTCTAGTGGACCGTGATGAAGACGGTTGCGCTGGTGCGGCCGAAGGCGTTCGTGGCGTAAAGCGTGTATGTGGTGGACTGCGCGGGCGCGACAGTGACGCTGGCGCTTCGAACGGCGCCGGCATCCGGGGAAACAATCACATAAGAAGCTGCACTCACCACCCAGGACAAAGTGACCTGGGCGCCGGCTGAAATGGAACTTGCGGTCGCTGTGAAGGACGTGATTTGCGGAGCGGCTCCGTTGGGAACGATGTTTTGCGTATATAGCGGCATCATCTGGAGCACTTCGAAGTCAGAAGCCGAAACTCGACCGAGAACGTGGAGATCCGTGTTGTCCCAGCGATCATCGGGGGCGCCGCTGAGATACAGATTTGAACCGTTGTCGGCCATGATCATGCCGTATTTCTTCAGCGCATTCAGGATCACCTGGTTCGCGGTGGAATACCCCGAGACGTCAAAGCTGGCTTTCAGGCGCATGCGCATGCCCATGGGTGCGGCGTTCGAATTGCTGGAATTGGCGGCCCAGTGCGAAGCGGGAGGAATAAACGCGGCCCGGCTGTTCTGCAGAGTAAAGCGCAGCGCGTGGGAAATCTCTCCGGCGGTGACTTCGTCGTATCGCACGAGACCGGGGAAGATCGGAAGCCCCGCGGCGTCTGCGCTGGTCCAAGTGTAGGGGCGCTGTTCGTTCGAAAGAAGGTCCCAAACCGCCCCGGAGCCTGCGCTCCAGGAATTACCGGAAACGTAGGAGCTAGAAAGCTCGTAGAGAAAACAATTCGAATTGTCGAGAACGAGAACGTGGCGGTCACCGGTGCCGGGATTCGGGTAGCCCTCGATGGGCGCGGTAACAGGAACGGGCATAGGCCCCGGATCGCTTTCGCTTCCATAGGCTGTGAAATTAACGGCGACGGGAGGCTGCTGCCCACCGACCACGAGGTAGGGAATGCCGATCGTCGAGCCCAGATACTGGCCCGCCCCGAAGTCCGCGTGCATGCTAGTGCTAGCCCCGATGAAATTGATGACCGCAGCGGAATTAGGATCCACTGGCGTGGAAGAAATATCGGTGTTCCAAAGACCGTCGGCGGGAAACGGTACAAAGCCTCCAAGACTGGCGCCTTGGCCGAGTGACAGGGAGTTGCAATTGGAAGTCTGCGGTGAAGGAGGTGGTGGCGGCAGATTGCCGATAGTCGCTGCACCACAGCCGGCCAGCGAGAGGGCCAAGAACGCGATGCTGAAATTGAGTATTTTGCGCATGTTTGCCGGCATACCGTGAGCGATACAATCCGGCAATTAGCTTACAGGACGGTTCCGTCCCGAGATACTGGACTGAAGGACAGAAGTAAGAAGTGGGCCGATGTCATTGCAGGAGAAGCCACGGCCAAACTTTTAAGGATGATCTAGCTGCATGCGAGAAATTTAGGGTTCCGCACTCTGAGGGAAGGCGGTTTCCTGGACTTCGATTTTCCTGTGCGGTTCATTTTGTCGGAACGGCGAATCTCGAGGAGAACTGAGGCCCTTCAATAGTAGAATCGCCCGGAACGCTCTTGACGGAACAACCTCGTGATCTCCGGGTGAGAATGGCGGCGAGCGACACTCAATCCGCGGGTGTGGTTGCTTTTCTACGCCAGTCCAGGCTGCGCATCTTGTTTTTATCCGTCGTACTCGTTACCCCGTGCTTGTGGCACCCGCGCGTCGAGGCGGGTGACCTGGCGAGCCATGCGTACAACGCGTGGCTGGCGCAATTAATTGAAAAGGGACAAGCGCCGGGCTTGTACATCGCGAAGCAATGGAAGAACGTCCTGTTTGATGTGGCGTTGCTGCAAGTGGCGAATCTCGCGGGCCTTGTCGCAGCGCAGAAAATTGTTGTTTCCGCTTGCGTGCTGATTTTCTTCTGGGGAGTTTTCGCGTTTGTCGCCGCGGTAACGGGGCGGTCGCCGTGGTCTCTCACGCCCTGCTTCGCCATGCTGGCCTACGGCTATTCCTTTAGCATGGGTTTCATGAACTATTATTTGTCGCTGGGGCTGGCTTGCTTCGGGTTGGCGATTCTCTGGCGGGCGCGGCGAATCGATTGGATCGCTGCCGCGCCGTTTGCCCTGCTGGCGATGCTTGCTCACCCGATCGGCTTTCTCTGGCTTGTTGGCACGGTTGCTTACACGAAGATCAGAGCGAAATTGCCAGGCTGGTGGAAATTGGCGCTGCCACTGGCAGCGGCGAGCGGGTTCGCCGCGATCTGCTGGTATACGTCGCATCGCGCTGCGCTGCTGGCGGATTGGGACCGCGAGCCGTTCTATCTCTATAACGGAGCGGATCAACTGTGGCTCTTCGGAACACGGTACCTTTGGCTGGCGCGTGCGGCGTTTTTCTTCGGACTAGTTTGCGCATGGACCGATCTGTATTTGCGAAGGAAGGAAAACGAAGGGTGGCGGCAATTCGAATTGCCGTTCGAATTGTACGCAGTGACATTTTGCGCGACGGCTCTGCTCCCGGAAAATCTGCGGCCTTCCCTGCAGGGCGGCTGGATTGGCTTGCTCGGTTCAAGACTTACTACCATCTCGGCGATTTGCGGACTTTGCATCCTTGGAGGTATGAAGACACGAAAATGGCATCTCGCCGGTCTGGGCGTCTGCGCCGTGGTTTTCTTTGCGTTCCTGTATCAAGACACGGGATGGGTGAACCAGCTCGAAGCGAACGCGGAAAGGTTAGTCGCGGATTTGCCCCCAGGCTCGAGGGTGATCGTGACCATCCGGGCTCCGGCGGAGTCGCGGATTACATTTATAAGCCATGCGGTCGAGCGCGCCTGCATCGGGCATTGCTTCAGCTATTCGAATTATGAGCCCTCGTCGGGGGAATTCCGCGTGCGCGTTCAAAAGGGAAGTCCGGTGGTCACTTCCTCGACGGATGATGCGGAAGATATGGCCTCAGGCGAGTATGAAGTGGATGACACAGATCTCCCCATCAAGCAGATATATCAGTGCGATGAGAAAGATCTGACGAGGCTGTGCCTCCGCGATCTGGAAGCGGGGGAGACCAACGGGCGGATAGGATACAAGCCAGGCACTCGCTGAAACCAAGGCCAATGGAAGGAAACAGGCGGAGGCTCCGCTGAATCTGTGATAAATTTCTTCCCGCCAAGCCCTCTGATTTTTCAACAAGCAGAGATGGAGACTTTGCCATGAGCAGGATGGGAGCCTTCCTTGCCTCTATGGTATTCGTCGTGCTCGCCGTTGTGGCGAAGACGCCGCCGCAGAGTGGATGGGTTTCTCTTTTCAACGGAAAAGATCTGACGGGCTGGAAGAACAATGGAGAAGAGAAGTGGGTTGTAGAGCAGGGCACCATCCTGTGCGAAAGTACCGCCAACAAGTACGGCTACTTGACGACCGAAAAGACGTATCGCGACTTCCATCTGCGTCTGAAATTCAAGGGCGAGGCCGCGGGCAACAGCGGTGTGTTTTTCCACGCGCGCATTACCGGCATTGACCCTAATCATGGCCCGGATATCGAAGGGATGCAAGCGGAGGTGGACCCGAGCGTGGGCAAGCACACGGGCGGACTGTATGAAAGCGGGGGCCGTGGTTGGGTGGCGATGCCCACAGCGGAAGGCGAGCAAGCGCTGAAATCCGGCGAGTGGAATGACCTCGAAGTGTCCGCGCAGGGCAATCACATTGTGACGCAGCTCAATGGTGTGAAGATCGTGGACTATACCGACCCGGCGCCCAAATTCTCCGGTGGCGTGATTGGTTTGCAGATTCATACCGGCGGAGGGGTGAAGATGAGATGGAAGGATATTTTTGTCCAAGAGAAGTAAGGGGGCTGTCGCGCGTGCCCGGTACGATTAGGAATTTATTTTTCTGAGCGCTCATCATGAACAAGCAGAACCGCAGGTCCTTTCTTCAAATTTCCACCGGCGCTCTGGCGACCGGCTTGAGCCGAATGCCCACCGCGTTGAGTCGCGGCGTTCGCTCGGGCGGTGCAACCGCGGCTCCCACCTGGCTACAGGTTAGTCAAGCCTTACCAGAGAACGAGGGGAAGAAGCCGCTGCGCCTCGGTCTGATTCTCGGCATCGGCAGGGATCCTGATGCCGCCATGGCCAAGGTTCACGAACTCGGCTTGCCGACATGCCAAGTGTTCGTGGATGAGATCGAGCCGGAGCTCGCGGGGCGCCTGCGCCGGGCACTCGATAAGTACCGAATTGATGCGACGTCGCTGGTGGTCGGTGGACCTGGGCAGGAAGTGTGGGACTTTTACCAAGGCCCGCTGACCATCGGATTGGTTCCGCGCGATACGCGAGAGGCGCGCATCGCACACATCAAAAAGGCGTCGGACTTTGCCAAACAGTGCGGTATCGCTGCCGTGCAAACACACTGCGGATTCATCCCCGAGAACCCCAATGACCCGGTGTACAAGGAAACCGTCATGGCGATGCGCGAGGTAGCGGGATACTGCAAACGCAACGGCCAGAATTTCCGATACGAGACTGGGCAGGAAACACCCATCACGCTGGTCCGCGCCATTCAGGACGTGGGGCTGGACAATCAGGGCGTGAATTTCGACCTCGCCAACCTGATTCTCTACGGCAAGGCGAATCCGGTGGATGCCATCGAATTGCTTGGCCCGTACGTCCAGGGGATTCACGCCAAGGACGGACTCTGGCCAACAAACCCGAGGGAGCTGGGGCAGGAAGTTCCCATTGGCAAGGGCAAGGTGGATTTTTCGCGGATCGTCAGGCGCCTGAAGGAGCTGAACTATCGCGGCGCCGTCACGATCGAACGGGAAATTTCGGGCGCGCAGCAGGTGGAAGACGTGCGGGCGTCGAAAGTCTATCTCGAGAAGCTGATCGGGTAGCTGTCGCATCCACCGGTATCTGCGCGCGACGAGGAGGACGGAGGATCTATGTCAGGAGACACAAAGCACGGACCGAATTGTTCAGATAAAATTGGCCGCCGGAAATTCATCGGCGCTGCGGCAGCGACGGCCGGGATCATGTTCATCAAGCCGGAGCTGGTGCGCGGCACGGCGGCAAACTCCGCGGTGCGCTTTGGATTGCTGGGGTGCGGCGGACGCGGCACCGAAGACGCAAGCAATCTGATCGATACGGGCGGCGCACGCGTGGTGGCGCTGGCCGATCTGTTTCAGGATCAACTGGACAAAGCGCGGGAGAACTTCAACAAGATTCAGCACGAGAAGGGCTATGCGGCGCTCGACGCTTCGCAACTTTTCGTGGGGCCGAATGCCTGGCAACAGATGGCGGGCTCCAAAGAAGTAGACGCCGTAGTGATTGCCACGCCTCCGTACTTTCATCCGCAACATCTGGAAGCCGTGGTCGCGGCGCGAAAGCACGTTTACTGCGAGAAACCGGTGGCCGTGGATGTGCCGGGAGCATTGAAGGTAATCGAAATCGGAAAGCGCGCCGAAGAGAAGCTGAGTCTTGATGTGGGCTTCCAGATTCGCGATTGCCCCCCGTTTGTGGAATTAGTGCGGCGAATCCATGGCGGCGCGCTTGGAAAAATTGTTTGTGGCGAGGCCCACTATTTCTCAGGCTACATCGACCGGCCGGCGTGGCCGGACGCTACTCCCGTGGAGCGCCGCCTGCGCAACTGGGTGTACGACCGCGTTCTTTCCGGCGACATTCTCGTGGAGCAGAACATCCACGTCATTGATATTTGCAACTGGGTGTTGAAGGCGCATCCGCTGAAAGCTTCAGCAAGCGGCGGGCGGCAGGGCCGTCCCCAAGATGGGGACGTCTACGGAAACTACAACGTGCTCTTACATTACCCGGAGGGAGTGGACGTCACTTTCAGTTCCACACAGATTGCCAAAGGCTGGTGGGAAGTGACGGAGCGCTTTTTCGGGACGAAAGGCACGTCGCAGTCTCCGTATACCGGGCCGCTGGGGATTTGGGGAGAGGAGCCGTGGCAGGCGGAGGGATCGCCGGCGAAAGACACGGGGCAGGCAGCGTTTTCCGCGACAGGGAAGTTCACCTCGAACCTGGAGTTTGCGGACCGGGAGAAGAAGAAAGCTTTTGTTGAGAGCATCGCCAGCGGTAATTTCCACAATCAAGCCGACAAGGGCGCGGAATCCGCCCTTTCCTGCATGATGGCGCGCACGGCAGCGTATACGGGACGCGAGGTCACCTGGGAAGAGATGCTGAAGTCCCGCGAGACGTGGGACCCTAAAATTGACTTGAATAAGCTTCACTGAGGTTGCCCTTCTACGTTTGAATAGGGTGAATAGCCAGCCTCAGAAGGTGCTTTTGCAGAAAGAATCCACCAGGACCCATCGGGTATCTGAAAAACTTTCGAGGTGTGTATGCACACTCCATCGCGGCGTGAATTTCTCAAATCCACTGTGACGGCGGCCTGCTCGGCCGGACTAGGCGTGGGCGGCTTCACGGAGCTTGTTGCAGCTTCACCCGCATCGCGCAGCGCGCTCGCGGCCCCGCCGCCGGCACCCTTGCTGATCAAGAAGGGTGTTCTGCTCGAAATGCTGCCCGCCAAGCTCAGCTACGCCGACCGCATGAAAATGGCGCGCGACGTTGGATTCGAGGTGATGCAAGCACCCACCACACCTGACGAGCACGAAGCGGAGGAAATCAAGAAAGCCGCAGACGGCGCGAACATGCGCGTCGATTCGGTGATGAACATGGACCACTGGAAATATCCGCTGTCGTCGGGCGATGCTGCAGCGGTAGAAAAAAGTTTGGCGGGCATGCGTACGTCTCTGCGCAACGCCAGGCTCTGGGGATCAGACGCGGTGCTACTGGTTCCCGCGGTCGTCAATCCGCAGACCTCCTACCGCGACGCTTGGAGTCGATCCCAGAAGGAGATTCGCAAGCTGCTTCCACTCGCGGAAGAGTTGAAGATTGTGATCGCCATCGAAGAGGTTTGGAACAAGTTCCTGCTGAGTCCATTGGAAATGGCGAAATACATCGGCGAATTTCAAAGCCCGTGGATCCAAGCGTGGTTCGACGTTGGAAATGTCCTGCTTTACGGCTATCCGCAGGACTGGATTCGCACGCTGGGGAAGAGCATCGCCAAGGTCCACCTGAAAGACTTCAAGCGCAAGGAAAGTGGATACGAGTGGGCGAACCTCGGTGATGGCGACGTGGACTGGGAAGCCGTGCGTGAGGCCTTTCGTGATATTGGTTACTCGGGCAGCGCCGTCGTTGAGCTTAAAGGGGGGGACGAAGCCTACCTCCGGGACGTGAGCCGCCGCGTGGACCGGCTGGTGCTGGGCCGGACGTAAGGCTGACTGGGCGAAGACAAATTGGCTCTTGCATCAGTCCAATATCTGGTAGAATTGGCCGAAGGTGAGAGACAATGCTTCCACTCCATCTCCAGCCGCAAAGTCACGTTCCGCTGTACATCCAACTTCGCGATCAATTGCGCGCCCTCGTCCACGCGGGCGATTTGCGCCCGGGCGACCGCATCCCGGCCAGCCGTGAGCTCGCGACCATGCTTGGCGTTCACCGCACCACGGTGGCGAACGCTTACGCCGAGCTGGAATCGGAAGGGCTGATTCAGGGCCACGTGGGACGCGGCACGTTCATCAAAGGAAACGGCAACGGACTTAAGATTACGCCTCCTGCGCCTCCGGTCCTGAATGGAACCGGGGGAATCCGGTGGGAACTGCTCTTTGCCGATGAACGCGGGGAGGAGATCCTCAGCCGCCTCACGGCTAATGTGCCGGAAGATGCGCTCTCTTTTGTGATGGCGCGCCCGGCACAGGAGTTCTTTCCCATCGAGGAGCTGCAGACTTGCGTGAACGCGGTGCTTCGGCGCGAGGGCGCGGACGTCTTGAATCTTGGCCCGTCGGACGGCTATCCGCCCTTGAAAGAGGCGCTGCTCGAGATGCTGCATCACGACGGTATCGCGGCCAAAGATGAAAATCTGCTCATCACCGATGGGTGCCAGCAGTCCTTCGATCTGATCAGCAAAGCGTTTGTGCGTCCGGGCGATTCCGTGATTATGGAAAACCCGACGTATCCGGGAGCGGTGGCGATCTTCCACGGAGCGCGCGCGAGGTGCCTGGCCGTTCCGATGAGGACGCAAGCGGAGCCAGGGACGCCGCTGGGTCTGGATTTGGAAGCGCTGGAGGCCACGCTGGCAGCGAATCGCGTCAAGCTCATCCTGCTTACGCCGGACTTTCAAAATCCGACGGGAACGTCGATGCCGCTGGCGTCGCGGCGCAAGGTATTGGAGCTTGCGGGGCGGCACCAAGTCCCGGTAGTGGAAGATCACATTTACGCGCGGCTGCATGCGCGCGAGGAACGCATCCCCTCACTGAAGCAGCTCGACCGCTCGAACCTGGTCATTCATATCGACAGCTTTGCGAAAGTGGCGTTTCCCGGATTGCGCGTCGGATGGATTGTTGCTCCGGCGGCGGCGATTGAACGATTGCGCGTGGTGAAGCAGACAACCGACCTGCACACTGATCAGCTCGCGCAAGCTACGCTCGCGGAATTTCTGCGCCGCGGACTTTTCAGCAAGCACCTCGCGAAGATGCGTAAGGTCTACACTTCGCGTTTGGCGGCGTTGGATGAAGCACTCCGGAAAAACATGCCGGAAGGCACACGTTGGACGCGGCCGGAGGGCGGCATGTGTTTATGGCTGGAGCTGCCGCCGGGATTCGATGCCAGCGAATTGCTAATCCACGTGAAAGAACGCGGCGTGTTGTTTGCGCCGGGACGGTACTTCTACGTGCAAGCGCCGCTGCCAAACACGCTGCGGCTGGGCTTTGCTAGCCTGGATGAAAAGCAGATTGCGCGCGGCGTGGCCACGCTGGCGGAATTGCTGAAAATTGAGATGCGCAAACGGCAACGCGGGGTGCGACGGGCGGAACGCAGCCGAGTGGCTCTGGTCTGAAGGAGCGAGGCGCTTTTGACCGATACAATCAGGCTGGAACCGAATCCGTCGAACAAGTGCTTTGGGTGCGGCGGAGACAATGCCGGCGGAATGAAGTTGACGTTTGAGCAAGACAACGTCAATCGCAAGATTGTAGGCCGGTTTGTTTTGGGAGAGAGGTTCCAGGGTGGTGGAGGATTTGCTCACGGCGGAATTATCGCCACGCTGCTAGATGAGGCGATGGGGAAAGTATGCCGCTTTCGCGAAGTTCGTGCAGTTACGGCGGAATTGACGGTCGAGTACCTGAAACCCATCAACGTGCAGAGTGAAATTGTTGTGGAGGGGTGCGAGACGGAACAGAAGGGAAGAAACCTGTTCATGACCGGCGAGATACGCAATGGGGTTGGCGAGGTTCTGGCGAGGGGCCGGGGCAGATTTGTAGTCATCGGACAGAAGTGAAAAAGATTTGAGAGAGAGACGCCGTCGAGAAGAAGGTCGAGGAGCGAGAGGAGAAGAAAATGGACGCGAAGAAAGTGAATGGCAGCGGCAACGGAAGCAAGGGTTCGAATGAATGGCGCGTGAAAGTCGGCCTGGCAGAGATGCTCAAGGGCGGCGTGATCATGGACGTCACCAATGCCGAGCAGGCGAAGATTGCCGAAAAGGCGGGCGCGTGCGCGGTAATGGCGCTGGAGCGCGTGCCCTCGGATATTCGCAAAGAAGGCGGAGTGGCGCGCATGGCGTCGATCAAAGTGATTCGCGAAATCATGGCCACGGTGACGATTCCAGTGATGGCCAAGGTGCGCATCGGGCACTTTGCGGAAGCGGAAGTGCTGCAGGCGCTGGAAGTGGACTTCATCGACGAGAGCGAAGTGCTGACGCCGGCGGACGAAGAAAATCACATCTGGAAACACGATTACCGCGTGCCGTTTGTTTGCGGCGCGCGCAACCTGGGTGAAGCGCTGCGGCGCATCGCGGAAGGCGCCGCGATGATTCGAACGAAGGGTGAAGCGGGCTCCGGAAACGTCGTGGAAGCGGTACGGCACATGCGCGCGATCGTCAGCCAGATGAAAAAACTGACGACCATGCGCGATGACGAACTGATGCGCGAAGCAAAAGAGCTGGGTGCGCCGCTCGAACTGATTCGCCAGATCGCCAAAACCGGCAAGCTGCCGGTTCCGAATTTCTCGGCGGGCGGCATCGCCACTCCGGCAGACGCGGCGCTGGTGCGACGTCTGGGCGCGGAGGCGGTGTTTGTCGGATCGGGTATTTTCAAGTCCAGCGATCCCGAGGTGCGCGCGAAGGCAGTGGTGAAGGCGGCAACGCATTTCGATGATCCGAAGATGGTGCTCGAAGCTCACGAAGAGCTGGGCGAAGCCATGAGGGGACTCGACGTCCGGCAGATGGAAGAGAAGGACATGCTTTCGACGCGAGGATGGTAAAAAAGTGATCAGTTATCAGTGATCAGTTTTCAGTCGAAACCGCGGAACAAGGGAAGTTCGATGGAGTTTGGTTTCGTTTTTCAAAGGAACCGTGATTTTGGGAATGCCATTCGGAGCCGGTATGGTGAAAATTGGAATTCTTGCGGTGCAGGGCGATTTTGAGGCGCACGCGGCGATGTTGGCGCGGCTTTATGCGGATTCGGTGGAAGTGCGCACTCCTGCCGATCTCGAGGGCTGCGACGGCTTGATTCTGCCGGGTGGCGAGAGCACGACGCAATTGCAGTTCCTGCAGGAAGAAGGACTGGCGGACGCGATCGGGAAATTCGCGCAACAGGGAGGAGCGATTTTCGGGACGTGCGCAGGAGCTATACTGCTTGCTACGGAAGTGGAGAACCCCAAGCAAGATTCCTTGAAACTGCTGGATATGACCGTGCTGCGGAATGCCTATGGGAGGCAGGTCGCGAGCGACGTAGTCAGCGGCCCAACGAAATTGAAGAAGGAGCCGCTGGAAATGGTTTTCATTCGGGGCCCTATCATTGAGCGCGCGGGTACGGACGTCGAAGTTCTCGCGGAGTACGCCGGGAAGCCTGCGCTGGTGCAGCGTGACAATATCATGGCGGCGACGTTCCATCCGGAGTTGACAGACGACACCACTGTGCACGAACATTTTCTTAGCCTTACTGCGGCGCGGATGAATCAGGTAGCAAGCAGCGCGAAATCCTAATTGTGAAAAAAGAAAAGAAGGCAGATTCTGGTCCCCGGCATTCCAGCCGGACGAGAGTCCTATTCGTGTGCGTGGGGAACGCCTGCCGGAGCCCCATGGCCGAAGCCATTGCCCGCTATGACGCCGCGGATGTGATCGAACCCTCCAGCGCGGGTTTGAGCCCGATGGGATCCATCCCAGAGCAAACCAAACAAACACTGACGCTAAATGGCTACTCCGCAAATGGACTAACTTCCGATCCGCTCACCCGCGAAGCTGCAGAGGCTGCGGACATTGTCATCAACATGACCGGGACGCCCCTGGAGGCAACTCTGTGGGATCAAGGGAAAGTCGAGGACTGGATGGTGCAAGATCCTTTCGGCGCCGCGCCGGAGACGTATCAAAGGGTATTCGAGGGCATCAAACGGCGCGTGAACCAGCTGGCTCTCGGCCTAAGAGAGAACCGAGAGCACAAGACAACGGCAAAATAGGAGTGGCGTTGCGGCGAGAAAAGACAAGCGTATCGCAGGAAGATTATCTAAAGGCCATCTGGGAGATGCTGGAAGAGGACCACACGCCCATCAGCGCGCGGCTTGCCGAGGAATTGAAAGTTACTCCACCGGCGGTAACCGCCGCCCTGAAGCGCATGACGCGCGACGGCCACGTGCGTGTAGAGCGCAGCGGGCGGATCGACCTGACGCAAAAAGGCCGCAAGCGTGCGGAACACCTCGCGTTAAGGCATCAGCTCGCCGAAATGCTGCTGACGGAAGTGATCGGACTGTCCTGGGCGAAGGCTCACGACGAGGCGGAGCGGCTGGAGCACGCGATTTCCCCGGAAGTGGAAGCTCTGCTGCTCAAGCGATTTGGAGACAAGAAAAGCTGCCCGCACGGCGTGCCGATGCGCGGGGGCATCGCGCAGCTTCGCAAACAGGGCGCGGTGCTGCTCGCCGATTTGCGGGCGAAGGAAGCGGGCGAGATTCTTTGCGTCTACGAGAAGGACGCGCAATTTCTGGAATTCCTCGAGGGGCTGCGCCTCCGGCCATCGACGACCGTAGAGGTACTAAAGCGCGAGTACGATGAAACGATGACGCTGCGTTCCAATGGGAAGACCATGCACCTCGGAAAACCTGCCACAAGCCGCATTTGGGTGCGGCGCCTCAGTGCGTGAACAGGGGGTTGTAAGTTCTTAGTCTTTAGTTCAAAACCTGGCAGTGCGGTTCCAGTGCCAACCTTCGAGTCATATCCTTTGACGTACAACGTGATACGTAGTATGCTCCGCGTGTGATTCAAAGCTTCGCGTCGGAGGAAACCGAGGAGCTTTTCCGATATCAGCATTCCCGGCGCTTCCGCGCACTCGAGCGCGTCGCGCTG
>DATNLB010000150.1:0-4927 GCA_035603095.1 Candidatus Acidiferrales bacterium | reverse complement strand
ACACGGATCGCGCGACCATCCGGAACGATTAGCGCGGCCAGGTCCGACGGGACACAAGCCGAAAGTGAGGAAACTTCATTTTGTTGAGCGCGAACCAACGGCAGCAAGAACAAAACACCGAGAACCGCTACAGAGCACACGCCGCAACACCGGCGGACTCTCAGGATCATCCCGTTCTCATCGAATCGTTGCATGGCTATCCTCCTCCCGAAGAGCAGACTTGATAGAACCGCAAGGGACCGGAGACCCGAGTAGGCAGATTCCCTACCTGTAGGTCTTCTATCTATATACCTAGACGTCCTACTCGTCAAAATGTTCCATGAAAAATAGACCGGGAGGGCAACTTTTTGATTATTCGTAGCGCAGGGCGGTGGAGGGGTTGACGCGCGTGGCGCGCCGCGCGGGAATCCAGCAGGCGATCAGACCCACCAGAAGGAGCAAGCCAGCTACGGACACAATCGTGAGGCGATCATACGGGGAAACGCCCCAAAGTTGAGTGACGATCACTCGAGAGACGGTAAAACTTACGGCTAGCCCGGTAGTGATGCCTGCCAGCAGAAGTTGCAGGCCTTTTAGAAGGACCATCTTCAGGACATCGGCTCTGGCAGCGCCAAGCGCGATGCGAATGCCGATTTCGTGGGTCCGGCGTGAGGTGGTGTAGGCAATCACGCTGTAGACGCCGATGGTGACCAGCACCAAGCCGATGGCAGCAAATATGGTGACCAGCCAGAGCCCGAAGCGCGGCTGGGCAAATGTAAAGAGATTGAGAAAGTATTCAAGAGTTTCGGGCTGCGCCATGGCCACGCTCGGATCGGTGGCCCAAATTTCCTTGCCCACGGCCTTGATCATGGACTTGGGCTCGTTCACGGTGCGGACGAGAATACCGCGCATGGCTGATCCGGTGACCGTGTAGGGGATCCACGTTTCAGGATCGATGGGTTCCTGCAATCCGCGATTTCTCGCGTCCGCAACCACGCCGATGATTTCGAACCAGGGATCGTCCGAAGGATCTGGAAACTCTTTCAACTCCAGCAGGCGTATCCGGCGGCCGACGGGATTTTCATTTCCGAAGTAGCGGCGCCGAAACGTTTGATTGATGACCGCGACCTTCCGGACGTCATTGACTTCGGCCTCGGTGAAAGAGCGGCCATCGAGGAATTGAATGCGGAGCACCGAGAAATAGTCCTCGCTGCAAAGCTGAAACAGGGTATTCCATTTTTCCGTGTGCGCTTTGCCGGGGACTTCCACTTCACTGCGAATTCCTCCGTAGGGCGGAAGCGTGCTGGTTTCCGCGGCGAAGGCAATGCCCGGCACGGACTTCAAACGGACCAGGAGGGGCCGGAAGAAAGATGCGAGTTGAGCAGCGGTCTTATAGCGCGCCGGCGGCAGCGGAATACGCGCCGTCAGAACATTTTCCATCCGCAAACCAAGAGGCACTCCCTGAAGGGCCACGAAGCTGCGCATGAACAGACCGGCAGTGAAAAGCAGCGTGAGGGAGAGGGCCACTTCCAGGACGATTACGGCATTGCGCAGTCCGGCGCGGCCCACCGTTCGGCCGACTCCTTTGCCGGTGTCGCGGAGCGAATCGTGGAGGTCGCAGCGCGAAGCCTGGAGCGCGGGAACCAGGCCGAAGAGAAACACCGTGCCGACACCGACAACCAAGGCGAAGAGAAGGACCGCCCCATTCATTTCGATGATCGTTTCTGAGGCAATGGTGAAATCAGGAATCGCCGCTGCAAGGGCTTTCACGCCGGCCCAGGCGAAGAAAATTCCGAGGATTGCGCCGCTGATTGCCAGAAGAAAGCTTTCAGCAAGCAGTTGGCGCACGAGACGGAAACGGCTTGCTCCCAGGGCTGCGCGCACGGCAAATTCTTTTTCACGAGCGGTTGCCCGTACAAGCAAGAGATTGGCAACATTGCCACACCCGATGAGCAGGAGAAGTCCTACTGCCGCGAGGAAAACATAGAGGCTGTTGCGAAAACGCGGGGGAAGAACGGCATACCCGAAGGATAGAACCTCCATGGCGAAATGCTTTGGATACTCTTTCGGGTAAACGGTGGAGAGCCCTGGCGCGATTACGGCGAGATCCGCTGTGGCTTCGTAAACGGACACGCCAGGTTTGAGATGGGCGACGATACCCCAGTACTGGTGGAAATCGCCTTCCCTTAGAACCTTCGGCTCGTCCAATCCGCGCGGCATCCAGAGGTCAACGCCACCCCAGGCAAAGCGGGGCGCTGCAATGCCGACAAGAGTGCGGGGAACGCCGTTCAAGGTAAAGGTCTTGCCGATCAAGGAAGGATCGGAATTGAACTTGCCAACCCAGGCGGCATGACGCAGGACGAAAACAGGGGGAGCGGCAGGCTGGTAGTCGGCAGCCTCGAGGGAGCGCCCGAGGAATGGGGCAACGCCGAAGAGCTCAAACGTGCCTGGGGTGACATAGTTGCCAGCCAGCCGCAGATTGCTATCGCTGGCGGTGTAGACAACGTCATCCTCGAGGTTGGCTACCATGCCATCAAACACATGGTTCTGCTTCATCAGATCCTGAAATTCGTCAAACAAGAAGGCGCCTCGCCAACGATCAGCCTGGTCCTGATCGTGGAGCCGTATGGTCACAAGACGCCCGGAGTCTTTGTAGGGGAAGGGCTCAAAGAGTGCGTTGTCCACGACGCTGAAGATGGCGGTGGAAGCTCCGATGCCGAGGGCCAGAGCAAAAATGGAGATCAAAGCAAAGCGCCGATCTTTCAGCAAACCGCGAAATGCAAATCGAAAATCGCGGGCGAGGATGTCCAGATGATTTTCCCAGCGGGCTTCGCGGCACTCTTCCTTGAAGCGTTCGAGGCCGCCAAATTCGAGGGAGGCGCGACGGCGGGCTTCGCCGGGGGGCAGGCCGGAAGCGACGTAGTCCGCGATTTGTTGCTCAAGGTGGAATTGGAGCTCGGAGTCGAGACGCCTTTCGGTCAAAGACTTATGCCAAAGACGGCGGAACCAGCGCATGGGCCATCCCCTACTCCGCGGTTCGGAGGATCAATGCGACGGCGTCGGAAAGACGCTCCCAATTCGATACTTCCGTTTCCAGCTGTTTGCGGCCCTTGCGGGTCAGCGTGTAAAACTTTGCTTCCCTTCCGGTGGAGGTGTCTTTCCATTGGGCGTCGAGCCAGTCCTGCTCCTCGAGACGATGGAGCGCGGGGTAAAGAGAGCCCTGCGGAACCTGGAAAAAATCTTTGGAGATCTGTTGAATGCGCTGGGAGATGGCGTAGCCGTGAATGGGACCGGCCGCGACAATCTTGAGAATGAGCATGTCGAGAGTTCCCTTGAGGAGCTCGGTTTTTTCCTGGGGCATCGTTGACACCTAGCAGTTCTACCTATACGCATAGGGAGAGGGAATGTCAAGGGGAGAAGGGAGGAACAACAGCAGCAGGGTTACCGCACTCCAAAGTGCCGGGAAGCGTGAACAGGCCGCGCCTCCCGGCTTTTCTCTGGTTAGATTCAGTCCATGGGATCGTCAGTCCTAATGGTCTTTGTCAGGATGGTCATGGTCTTTGTCATCATGGTCTTTGTTCTTTTCATGATGGTCCTTGTCACGATCACCGTCATTCTTGCAGCCGTTTTGATCATCTCCGCCGCCGTCGCCGCCACCACCGCCTCCACCACCCGCCGCGGACGCCGCCGCTGTGATGTTGTTGGTATCCAGCGTCACTGCGCCGCCTAGCGCAAAAACTCTGCCCATTACACTAACGCCGGTAGTCACGGTGTCACTGGTGAAGGCGATCAGATTTCCCACGAAGGCAGAAGCGGTACCGAGAGTGGAGGAACTGCCAACTTGCCAGAAGACATTGCCAGCCAGGGCGCCGCTAGCCAGGAGAACAGAGGAATTGCTCGCTGTCGTAAGCGTGCTGCCTATCTGGAAAACATAGACGCCGTTGCCGCTCAGTGTGAGCTGTCCTGTCAACTGAGCCGAGGTGTTGAAACAATAGACTCCCGGCGCAAGAGTTTGCCCACCCAGATCCTGGCCAGTCAAGTTGGTATTGCAGGTCTGGGCTAAAAGGGCAGCGTATGCTTTGGTGGCATCAGCATGAGCCATAAGTGCGACCGGGTCTCCCACATGTATGGTTCCGGTCACGATCCCCGGCCCAGCGGTCACACCCGTTGCAGGGGGTGGCCCTACGACGATGCGGTTCACCCCTGGGACCAGCGAAAAGCCAGTAACCGAAACACCTGGGGGGCTAAGACCTAAATCGCCAGTAATAAGGCTCGCACCGGTATTCGTCACTGTCGTGGTTCCGAGGACTGCGAAGCTCTGAGCGGAAGCAAGTGGCGGCGCCGACTGTGCGCACGCCACTCCGCCCGCACTCAACATGCAAATAACCAACAAAACTTTTTTCATATCGAAGCTCCTTGGCTGGATTCGTCTTGATCGTAGCCGACAGAGAGGGAATAGAATTGTCGAGCCGATTTCGAGCTTCCAAACCGGCGAGAATGCTAACAGCCATTGCAAACCGGTATCTGTCCACTTTTGTACACTCTCGAAAGAAACGAACTGCAGGTCGTCTGCCAGAGCCAAGTGCGCGTCCGGCAGATCAATTTTCTTGCGCAATGCGGAAGTTGAGACGAGCCCGTACTGTCACGGGCGGGATTTATTGTGTCCCTAAAGGGGAAGAGAGTTTAGATAGCCGGCCTACGGAGAAACTCGGCTGCGGGACAACACCACAAGCAGTGCGGTGCGGCACGCGGGAGTACACAAGAGATTGCGGAAAAAAGGGGAGCCAGAAGGTGCGCATGTCCATTAGGACAGCGAAGGTCCAGCGTAGAGCTGGAATTCGCCGCGAGCAAAAATAAAAAAAGTCTAAAAATACTCTTGACAGAAAATGACGGCAGCACGATACTCCTCGTGCGCCAGCAACTGCCTTCCCAGCGAACGTTCCAGCGT
>DATNLB010000668.1:0-4445 GCA_035603095.1 Candidatus Acidiferrales bacterium | reverse complement strand
GCCGTAGACGATCCCGGTAAACCAAAGTCTTACGACACTGGCGTTCCGGTGATACCTGGCGCTACCGCCACGGGCGACTTATTGATGATTCCAGGCCCATTCGGCATCAGGTGGGCGCAGCGACTGAAGCCGCGAATCGAGCACAGCGAACTTTGTTCCTATGATCCTCCCACCGAATATCGCGTCCGCCGGTGGCTCGAGCTCGCGCCGCGCATTGGGGAGGACATTTTCCTCAAGCTCTATACTCATGGGACGCAAGAGCGCCACTCGGACTATTTATTGGAGGGCGGTTTGGAGCTTACTCTCTCGCTCCTCACCAGAGAGTGCTGGCGAGCCGGTCTCGATCTGCACTTCTCAACTGCCTGGGAGATGCGGCAGGCCGTCGATGCCGCTGAGCTCGGGGATAGCCAGTTCGTGCCTCAACCTGACCGCGCGGCCGTCGCGGAATTTGAAATGACATAACGCAACTTACAGCATCGTGACTTAACTACCGGAGAGTGGATTAAACAAGCGTTCCTTGCAGCACTTCGCGGAGTAACTCTTGTTTTTGCGTGGTGAGCTTCTTCCCTTGCGCTGTAAGATAAAACACGTCGATGGCCTTTTGGCCTTCCGTGTCGATCAACGCGACTTCGATATTGCACCCCAGGCGCGCCAGCGCCGAACCGATCTCGTACAGCAATCCCGGATGGTCCTGCGTAACGATTTCGAGCAGCGTGCTGTGCGCCGATGACGCATCGTCGAAATTGATGCGCGTTTCGACGGTGACTTTCGGCACCCGCCCGCGGCTGGCGCTCTCGCGGCTTTTCAGCAGCGGCTCCAGTTGCGCCTTTCCGTTCACGATATCCGCGAGGCTCTTGCGGAAGCGCTCCGCTTCGCTGGGGTTCAGTTCCAGCGTACGGTGCAGATCCGCAAAGTGGAAGGTATCCAACACGACGCCGGCCGCATTCGCAAAGGCATCCGCCTTGTTAATGTTCATGCCCCAGCCGGCCAGCACGCCCGAAATCGTCGCGAAGAGCGCCGGGCGGTCCGCCGTAAGCAGTGTCAGTGAGAACCCCTGGCGCGTGGCGAGGAGGTCCGTCTGCACCGGATCCGTGCCCAGCTTCCGGTAGAGCGCAAAGTGCGCCGCAATCTCCGCCGCCGAATGCACCGCGAGATACCGCCGCGGGAATCCTTCGAAGAACCGCTCGATCTCTTCAAGGGTAGCGTCCCCCGCCAGCGCCCTCACGCGCTCGAGCAGCGAGCCTTCATCCGGCGCGTGCAAGCGGTCGCGATCCACGGTGCGGCTGAAGTGGTTCGAGGTGGCCACAAAGAGTTGCCACAGCATTTCCGCCTTCCACGGTGTCAGCGCTTCGGGATTGACGGCGTGAATGTCCGCGTAGGTCAGCAGGCATAGTCTTTGCAGCCTTTCCTGCGTTGTGACGGACTGCGCAAAAGCGGAAACGGTGGCAGGATCGAAGATGTCTCTCCGCTGCACGGTGGCGGACATGTCCAGGTGGTGTTCGATGAGGAACTGGACTTCTTCTTTTTCCTCCGGCGAAAGCTTTAATCGCCGGGCAGCGCTATCGAGTGCCGCGAGGCTTCCGGTGATGTGATTTTCCACCGGCATTCCTTTGCCGACGTCGTGCAGCAGCAGCGTCAAGATCAGCAAGTCCCGCCGTTCCGCGGTCTTCCAGAGCGACGCGAAATGCGCTCCTCGCTCATCCGGCGGCTCCGCCAATTCCTGCAGGTGCTCGATGGTCCGCAAGGAATGCTCGTCCACCGTATAGCGATGATAAAAATCGCGCACCACCAGCGAGTCGATCCTTCCGAATTCCGGCAGGACTTCTGTCAGCAGCCCCAGCCGTTGCATCGACCGCAAAGCCACGCCCGGATAATCGGAGCCCAGTATCTCGCGCAGCGTGGCCCAGGAAATCTCCGTGTTCTTCGGAGGAAGTTCCGGATGCTTCAGGATATAACCGATGCTGCGTTCCGCCTCACGACTCAGCGGGGTCCCCGTGCGCGCCGCTTCCGCGAAGAGCGAGTAGGTGATCGCGCGGTCCGATAACACCGGCTGGTCGAGCACTTCGAGCAGGCCGTCACGCACGGTGAAGCATTTCCCGTCGCCCGGCTCGAGCTTGGCGGCGCGTGCCGCATTGAACAGGCGCTGCCGCAGTGTTAACGGCACGGCAGTTCTCTGCTCCAGGTAGCGCAAGAGTTGCCGGTTCAGCGTCCGGGCGTGCCGAAAATACTGGCGCATCCATTCAGCAGGAGTTCGCGCAATGCTGTCTCCCACGCCCAGCGCGCGTTCTGCTGCCGCCGCCTGCAGCTCGTAGGTGAGCGTGTTATCGTTCCGGCCGTTGCTATAGTGCAGAAAACAGCGGATGGCGCTCAGAAAATCGACAGCCGCGGCCGAAAGCTCTTCCTCCGCGGCGGTGATGTTTCGTATCCCCTTTTTTTCGTCCACGATCTGCCGCAGCCAAATCGTCGCCTGATAATCCCGCATGCCGCCCGGCGACTCTTTCACGTTGGGTTCGAGGTGGAAAATCGTATTTCCGTAGCGCGTCAGGCGTTCCCTGGTCAGCCTGTGTATCTGCGCCACCAGGAAGGGCCGCGCCTGCTTTTCCGACGCCGGCAGCACTTTCGTGTCCAGCCTCTCGTAGAGCGTGGCATCGCCCGCCAGGAACCGGCGATCCAGCAATGCCAGGTGGAACTCCGCATTGTCCTCTTCGATCCGCTTGCACTCTTCCAGCGTGCGCCCCGCCGAGCTGACGCGAAATCCGATGTCCCACAAGGTCCGCGAAAATTCGGAAATGAGCGGCCGCGATTCCTGTTCCGCTTTGTCGTTTCCCATCAAAAATAGAATGTCGAGATCGGAATAGGGAAACAGCATCCGCCGTCCGTACCCGCCCAGCGCGAGCAGGCAAAGCCCTTGCGGCTCGCGGTTGTGGACGCGCAGAACTTCGCCAAAAATCTGCTCGACGTTGCGGTCCGCCAGCTCGCACTGCGCGCGCAGCGTTTCTCGCGCACTGGTACCCGTCTCAAATTCTTGCCGGATGCGTTGCCGTTCGGCGTCGGCCTGCGAGCCGAGCACGGATAGGGGCGTTGGAGAACCTTGCATGTTCTTTGCGGGTGGGATGCCCGGATTAAGGCTGGGGCGTGCAGCGGTTGTCACCTTGATCGCCTGCGGTCAGTGAGCTGCCTGCCGGGCGCTCAAGAGTGAATGGTTAGAGCGCGTTTTCACCGCGCTCCTCGTTGCGAATCCGGATTGCTTCCTCTACCCTCGATAGGAATATCTTACCGTCACCAATCTTCCCTGTCTTGGCTGTCTTCAATATTGTGTCCACAACGCGGTTCACCAGCGCGTCCGGCAGCACCATCTCCAATTTTATTTTCGGCAGCAGGTCCACCGTGTATTCGCGTCCGCGATACACCTCGGTGTGCCCCTTCTGCCGCCCGTGTCCGCGCACTTCCGTCACCGTCATCCCCTCGATGCCGATTTCGCGTAGCGCATCTTTCACCGATTCAAACCGCGAGGGCTGAATGATTGCTTCAAGTTTCATCATGGATGTTTCCGCTCCGCCCCCTGCCTGACGCTCCCTTGCCGGCTTTCCCTACGACTCAAGGTTATAAGCCTCTTCGCCATGTTGCGTGATGTCCAGTCCTTCGATCTCGTACTCTTCCGGCACGCGTACGCCTGTCAGCAAATCTACGATCTTGAGGAGTACCAGCGTTCCCACCAGCGCAAAGACCCAGGCGATCGAAACGCCTACGAGCTGGTTGCCGACCTGTCCCCAATGCCCGTCCAGCCCGCCGACGGCCTTGCCCGCCCCAAAGATGGGGTTGATCACCTGTTGAGCGAACACGCCCGTGAGCAGCGCTCCGATTGTCCCGCCCGCGCCGTGTACGCCGAAGGCATCCAGCGCGTCATCATACCCGAAGATGGCCTTCACCTTCGTCACCATCCAGTAGCACACTACACCCGCGATCAAACCAATCGCCAGCGCCGGCATCGGTCCCACAAACCCGGCCGCCGGAGTAATCGCCACGAGTCCCGCCACCGCACCGGAAATTGCGCCCAGTGCGCTGGCGCGTCCGTTCTTGAACCACTCCGCGGCACTCCAGCCCAGCGCCGCCGCGGCCGCCGCAAAGTGCGTCGCCACAAACGCGCTTGTTGCTAGGCTGCTCGCTGCCAGAGCGCTTCCCGCGTTAAAACCGAACCAGCCCACCCACAATAAGCATGCGCCGATGAAACTCAGCACCAGGCTGTGCGGCGGCATCGGCTGCTTTGGATATCCGCTGCGTTTACCGAGATACAGCGCGCATACTAGCGCGGAAACGCCCGAAGAAATGTGCACGACCGTACCGCCGGCAAAATCCAGTGTCGGAAATTTTCCTCCGAGCGAAGCGTTCAGCAAGCCGCCCTTGCCCCACACCATGTGCGCCAGCGGCGCGTAGACCACCAGGAA
>DATNLB010000326.1:0-9274 GCA_035603095.1 Candidatus Acidiferrales bacterium | reverse complement strand
CATACCATCGGCCTCCCCACCGCTATTGACACCAATCTGCTCCCGGCTCCCAAAAGTACGGTGACATTGGCAAATGGCAAGAACGTTTCCTACCGGAACTGGAACACGACGGCCGGCGGGGCCGATCCGCTCGGCGGCGTCGAAGGACTGCCCTGCGATCCCAGCGCAACCGATCCCGTCGGTCCCTTCGCTTGCTTTGTGAATCCGTTTATTGTCCAAAACAATCAATACACTTCAGCGGGTTCGGCCGTATATCAGGCGGGAATCCTGGAAGTCAAGAAGCGCTTTAGCAATCACTTCTCCGTGTTCGGCAATTACACGTTTAGCAAAGGATTCGACACGGGTACTGATTTTAACAGCGATTATGGTCCGCAAGATCCGACCAACCTGGGCGCCGACCGAGGACTTTCTGAATTCGATCAGCGCCACAAAGTCGTGCTGGCCGGCGTGATGGACGGCCCCTGGAAAAATCCCTTCCTTTCCGGCTTTCAGTTGGCCCCGATTTTTACTTACAACAGCGGACATCCTTTCAACTTGTTGGCAGGCGGCGAGGTCAACGGCAACAATCACACCACCAACGAGCGTCCAATCGGAGCCGGCCGTGACACTGGGCTTGGCCCGAGCTTCACGAATTTCGACATGCGCCTGAGCTGGCAACATAAAATTGGCGAGAAGGCAAAGCTGCAAATGACGGCTGAGGGCTTCAACATCGCCAACCATACAAACTTTGCAAGTGTGAACAATGAGGTGAACCCGCTTTTTGGCATTGGAGCGCCATGCCCGATGGCTGGCACATGCGCCACGGGTAATACCACGTTTAACGTTCATGGAAGCGCCGCGTTATCGCCGAGCACGCCGCTGGGGTTTACTTCGGCATTCCCGAAGCGGGAGATTCAACTCGGGGTGCGGTTGAGTTTCTAGTTGACGGGAGGCCGGCTCGTAGCGGCATCGGACAGCGAGCCGATTCCCGGGTTTTCCGCCCTCCCCGTGGCACTGACGTTCCGAATCTCACGTGCAGGAGGAATTACCCGTGGCTCCGCCGAGCTATGCCAGACTGTGCGCCACTAATCGCTCGGGAAGGAGTGCAGCGGCGGATGTCACGAGCAAGGATTTTCGCGGCTGGCACCTTGACCGGTGCGCGAGCGGCAGTTGAGAGGAAAACGAATGCTGTCACCTATGTTCGGAGAGTTCATGGGCACTATGGTTCTGGTTCTCCTAGGCAACGGCGTAATCGCCGACGTAGCGCTCGCCCGCTCGAAAGCAGAAGGTGGCGGATGGATCGTAATATCGGCCGGCTGGGGGTTCGCAGCAATGGCGGGGATTTTCACGGCTCTGGCGTGTGGGAGCAAAGATGCTCACATTAACCCCGCTGTGACCCTAGGGGTGGCCGTCGCGAGCGGCAATTTCTCCAAACTGGCGCCGTACGTCACGGCACAAATGTTGGGAGGATTCGCTGGCGCGGTTCTAGTATGGCTTCATTTTCTGCCGCATTGGGCCGGCACGCTGGATCCCATCCGCAAGCTTAGCTGCTTCTGCAGCCACGCCGCTATTCCCAACAAGGTGTCAAACCTTATTAGTGAAATCATTCCGACCACCCTGCTAGTGTTTGTTGCCGGCTGCATTTTGACGCGCCCCAATTTACCTGCTGGTTTGGGTCCGTTTCTGGTTGCCGCATTGGTCTGGGGACTGATCCTATCGTTGGCAGGGACCACCGGCTCGAGCATGAACCCGGCGCGCGATCTTAGCTCCCGGGTTGCACACGCGATTCTTCCGATTCCGGGGAAGGGCAGCTCCGATTGGGGGTACGCTCCGATTTCAGTGCTGGGGACACTTGTGGGCGGAGTGCTTGGCGGATTGGCATTCCGGCTACTACACGTGTAGACGAGGCGCGGGGAGTGAATACTGGTTACCTGCGCGACGGCGTATCTTCTACGGCTTGTAGGTCCGCATTGAAGATAGCGGTAGTAACTAACATATGATATAAACACACATTGGTCATTGTCGTTGGGGATATCTGGCGATACGGCAAGCACTATGACAGCCAAACCGATCTTCGACCTCGCAGGCCGGGTGGCGATCGTCACCGGTGGCTCCGTAGGGTTGGGCCGGCAGATGGCCGAAGGCCTGGCGGAAATGGGGGCGAATCTCGTCCTGTGCGCGCGCAAGAAAGAGCGCTGCCTGCAGGCTGCCGAAGAACTGCAAAAACTCGGCGTGAAGGTTCTCGCACTCGGCTGTGACGTCAAACAGCCCGCCAGCGTTCAGGAAGTTGCCGACGTTGCCGTCAAACAGTTTCGACGCATAGACATCTTGATCAACAATGCGGGCACTTCCTGGGGCGCGCCAGTCGAAGCAATGACGCTTGAGCAATGGAATAAAGTCATCGAAACAAACTTAACCGGTACATTTCTTTTTTCGCAGGCCGTCGGGAAGGTCATGATCACACAGCGCCGCGGAAAGATAATCAACATCGCTTCCGTTGCCGGGCTGCGTGGTTCATCTCCGAAATTCCCCGCGATCGGCTACAGCGCTAGTAAAGGGGGTGTGATTATTTTCACGAAGGACCTGGCTTGCAAATGGGGCATGCACAACATTCAAGTGAATGCGATTGCGCCTGGTTGGTTCCCCACCGACATGTCGGAAAAGGTCATCGAGCGAAATAGGGAATCCTTGCTCGCAGGTATACCTTTGGGCCGCTTCGGCGGGCCGCAGGATCTGAAGGGAGCCGCTATTTTTCTCGCCTCCGATGCGTCAGATTTTGTGACCGGACACACTCTTGTTGTCGATGGAGGTCAATCCGCCTGATCCGGGCGAGGCGCACTATGAACATTCCGCTCACCCCCTTGCGTTTCCTTCGCTATGCGGAGCAACAGTATCCGCGCAGAACTGCGGTGGTCTGCAATCAGGAGAGCTTTACTTACGCGCAATTCGCTGATCGCGCCCGCCGTCTTGCAGGTGCCCTGCACCAGGCCGGTGCCCGGCGCGGCGATCGTGTCGCTTTTCTGAGTTCCAATTGCCACCGCTTGCTCGAAGCCTATTACGGCGTGCTGGAAGCCGGTGCCGTTCTGCTCCCGCTGAATATCCGGCTCGCGTCAAGCGAATTGAGCTACATTCTTAATGATTCCGGGGCGACAATCCTCTTCGCTGAGAAACAGTTTCTCGGCTTGGTCGAGTCTTTTCGCAAGGATATTCCTGAAGTAAGAACATTCTGCCAACTTGAGGGCGCTCCAGAAGCGCCATGGCTTTCTCCACGCAACTACGAAGATCTTCTCCAGGCAGCCACCCCTCATCGCGCCGACATCGCCTCCATCGACGAAAACTCTCTGGCCGAGCTTTTCTATACCAGCGGCACGAGCGCCAATCCCAAGGGTGTAATGCTCACGCACAGAAATATTTATCTTCATGCGCAGAACGTCTGTCTGGGATTTAACATCGAGAACGGCGCCGTCGAGCTGCACACCATTCCACTCTTCCACGCGAATGGCTGGGGCGTCGCGCATTTCCTCACCTTACTTGGGGGAAAGCACGTCATGATGCAGCGCTTCGAGACCAAAGAAGTCTTCCGTCTCATCGAGAAGGAAGGCGTCCATTCCTTTAGCCTCGTGCCCATCATGGCCACGGCCCTCGTGAATTGCCCGGAGCGCCCCAATTACGACTTGAGCAGCCTGCGGCGCATTGTTATCGGCGGCGCGGCGTCTTCTCCGACCCTCATTCGCGAGGTTGAACAAAAACTGGGCTGCGAATGCTTTTCGGGGTATGGGCTGACGGAAACGTCCCCGTCACTTTCGATTTCTCCCATGAAGTTAGGGATGGGGTGGGATAGCGAGCAGCGGTATGTGGGTCAATCCATGACCGGCTATGCGTTTCCCGGCGTGGAGATACGCGTAGTGGACGGCAACGATAACGACGTGCCGCGCGATGGGCAAACGATGGGCGAAATCGTCGCGCGGAGTGATGGCGTTATGGAGGGTTACTGGCGACAGCCAGACGCTTCCGCCGAGGCGCTGCGCGGTGGCTGGTTCCACACCGGAGACATGGCCACGCTCAACGAAGAAGGCTACTTGCTCATTGTTGATCGCAAGAAAGACATCATCATCAGCGGCGGAGAGAATATTTCCTCCCTTGAACTCGAGAAAGCCATCCTTGCTCATCCCGCCGTCCTGGAGGCCGGGGTAATTCCCGTTCCCGATGAAAAATGGGGGGAAGTCCCCAAAGCTCTGGTGGTCTTAAAGCCGAATGCTGCTGCCACGGAGGCCGAACTTATCGAGTTCTGTCGTGCGCACCTCTCACATTACAAGTGTCCGCGTTCCTTCGAATTCGTTGCAAGCTTGCCCAAGACCGGCACTGGAAAAATTCTCAAGAAAGACCTTCGCAAGAAATATTGGCAGGGCAGGGATACGATTCGCCCGGATTTTGGCGCGCCCAGGCGCGGCGGCTGAGCCGGCTTGATTCGCAGAGAGTTGGTTCACATTCGGAAAAAAACGGGATCGGAGGTCGTGACCGATAGCGTGAGGGAGTTTTTTTCATGGACCTGAACTTAACCACCGAAGAGTTGTCATTTCGCGACGAACTTCGCGCGTGGCTCGTTTCCAATGTCCCGAAGGACTGGAACGAGTGGCGCGAAAAGCCCATTGAGGAATCGTTCCCATATCTACGCGCTTGGCAACAAAAGCTCCACGAGGGCCGCTGGGCAGCGGTTTCATGGCCGAGGGAATACGGGGGTCGCAGCGCCACGCTGATGCAGCAAGCCCTGTTTTGGGAAGAGATGGCGCGCGTCGAGGCGCCGCCCATGGCCAACTCGCTGGGTTTGGGCCTCATCGGGCCTACCATCATTGCCTGTGGAACGGAAGCGCAGAAGAAACGCTATATTCCGAAGATTCTGAGCGCTGAAGAGATCTGGTGCCAGGGCTTCTCCGAACCTAACGCCGGTTCCGATCTAGCGGGTTTGCAGATGGAAGCGCGTCTGGACGGCGATCGCTACATCGTCAACGGGCAAAAAATCTGGACCAGTTACGGCTGGGTTGGCGACTGGTGCGAACTCGTCGTGCGCACTGACGCGAGCGCCGCTAGACACAAAGGACTCACCGTCCTCCTTGTGGATATGAAATCGCCCGGCGTCGAAGTTCGTCCCTTGCGTCAGATGACCGGGGAGTCCGAATTCAACGAGTTGTTCTTTCGCGACGTTCGCGTGCCGGTTGAGAATATCCTGGGCAAAGTGAATGACGGATGGAATGTGGCGATGAGCACGCTGATGTACGAGCGCGGTTCCTACGGCGCTCGCCTGCATCTCATCTTCAAACGCTACATCACCCGCCTCATCGAACTCTCGCGGACCATCCAGCGTAACGGACGGCCCGCCGCCGAAGACCCACTCATCCGCCAGAAGCTCGCGCAGTGCAGCGCGGAAATTGAAATCATGCGCTTCAATCAGATGCGGGCCTTTAGCCGCATCACGGCTACGGGTGTGCCGGGCCCTGAGGGCTCGATCCAGAAAATTTTCTGGAGCGAACTCAATCAGCGCCTCCAACAAGTCGCGCAAGAGCTGCTCGGTTCCTACGGGCAACTGCTGAGCGGTGACACACACGCTATCGACAAGGGGATTTGGTCATACGCGTACCTGCGTACCCGTGGAAATACCATCGAAGCGGGCACCTCCGAGGTGCAACGGAACATCATCGGGCATTTCGTTCTCGGTCTGCCGAGGAGCTACTAAGGGATACACCATGCAATTCGGATTGAGCGAAAGTCAGGAATTTCTCAAAGACAGCGCACGCAAGTTTTTCGCCGGCGAGTGTCCCAGCGCCGAAATGCGACGCCTGATGGATACGGATAACGCATACGACGCCACACTTTGGTCGAAGCTCACCGACCAGGGTTACACCGGCATCATTTTTCCAGAGGAGTACGGCGGAGTCGGTCTCGGCATAGTTGAACTCATGCTCTTAATGGAAGAGACCGGGCGCGCACTCTTGCCCGGTCCGTTGTTCTCAACCGTGGTTTTGGCAGGCTCGGTCTTGGAAGCCGTGAGCGCCCCAGCGGACAAGAAAAAATATCTCGCGCCCATCTGCCGGGGAGAAGCTCGCGCGACCGTCGCCATTCTAGAAGCCAGCGCGAGTTGGAACCCGCGGGATGTCCATATGAACGCGACAAACGGGAAGCTCTCCGGTGAAAAATTATTTGTTTCGGACGCGGCCATCGCCGACTTCATCATCGTCGTCGCGCGTAATGGCGTCTTCGTGGTGGACTCCAAGGCTCGCGGCCTGAAAATATCTCCAATGTCCGCCATGGACCTTACCCGCAAGCTATACGTCGTGGAATTCAGCAACACTCCGGCGGAAGAAATCGGCGCCGCCGCGGATCTCCCACGGGCTTTCGACATCGCCACCGCCGCTCTGGCTGCCGAATTGGTCGGCGGCATGCAGCGGACCCTGGACATTACTGTCGAATACGCCAAGACGCGGAAACAATTCGGCAAACCCATCGGAATGTTCCAAGCGGTGCAGCATCAGTGCGCGGACATGTATTTGGAAACCGAGAGCTCCCGCTCGGCGGTCTACTATGCCGGATGGGCGCTGGGAGAAAACTCGCCCGACGCGGCCACTTCCGTTTCCATCGCCAAGATGTATGCCAGCGATGCCGGCCGCACCGTCGGCAACCGTGGCATCCAGATTCATGGCGGCATGGGTTTCACCTGGGAAAACGATCTTCACCTGTTCTACCGTCGTGCGAAGGCATCGGAAACAGCATTCGGAGATGCCACATTTCATCGCGAGCGCATCGCCTCGATGGTTATCGATTCTGGCAGCGCATCTGCGAAGAGCGCGTAAATTACATTCATTAGCGAGAGAGCCTTTCTATGACCGATCTAGTGCAAATCACAAAAGACAACGGAATTGCCGTCATCACCATCAACAATCCTCCGGTCAACGCTTTGAGTCCCGGCGTCCCCGAAGGCATTTCAGAAGCGCTGGATCAGATTGCTCAGGACGACAGCGTCAAAGCCGTGGTCCTGATCGGCGGCGGCCGTACCTTTGTCGCCGGCGCGGACATTAAAGAATTCGGCAGGATGGCATCGGGCAAGCCGCGCGGCGCAGGGCTTCTTCCGTTGCTTTTGAAAATCGAAGACAGCAGCAAGCCGGTGATTGTAGCCATTCACGGAACGGCTTTTGGCGGGGGGTTGGAATTGGCGATGGCCGGCCACTATCGCGTTGCTCTTTCCACCGCACAAGTCGGCCAGCCGGAAGTAAAGCTTGGCCTCATTCCTGGCGCGGCGGGGACGCAGCGCCTTCCGAGGCTCGCCGGCGTCGCAAGAGCCGTCGAAATGTGTACGAGCGGCAACCCGGTCAAAGCGGAGGAAGCGCTGAAGTTCGGCATCATCGACCGCCTCATCGAAAGCGATCTCCTATTCGGAGCGATTGCGTTCGCCCGCGAGGTCGCTGGTAAGTCTGCTCCCAAGACGCGTGAGCGCGATGAAAAGCTCGGAAACATGGAAGACAACGTGCAGATCTTTTCGTCCGCGCGCGAGACGGCTGCTAAAAAGCAGCGCGGTCTGCTCGCTCCCGTTGCCGCCATCAGTGCCGTGGAAGCCGCTACGAAAATGCCATTCGAAGAAGGCTGCAAGGTTGAGCAGAAACTTTTCATCGACTGCCTGTTTTCCCAACAGTCTAAATCGCTCATTCATGTTTTCTTCAGCGAGCGCGAAGTCAACAAGATTCCTGATATCCCCAAGGAGACTCCCATCATTCCCGTTAGATCTGCCGCGGTTGTCGGTGCAGGTACCATGGGTGGCGGCATCGCCATGGTGCTCGCCAATGCAGGTCTTCCCGTGCTTCTCAAAGAAGCGGACCAGGTCGCGCTCGATCGCGGACTAGCCACGATCCAGCTGAACTACGCGAATTCCGTCAAGCGCGGTCGTTTCTCTCAACAGGTTGCTGAAGAGCGCCTGAAGCGGATCACGCCCACGCTTACCTACGACGATTTCTCAAGCGTGGACCTGGTTATCGAAGCTGTGTTCGAAGGCTTGGCCCTCAAGAAGGAAATCTTCAAGGAATTGGATCGCGTATGTAAACCAGGCGCCATCCTTGCCAGCAACACTTCTACGCTAAGTATCGATGAGATCGCTTCCTCCACCTCGCGGCCTGACTTCGTCATCGGCACCCATTTCTTCAGCCCTGCCAATGTTATGCGGCTACTGGAGATCGTCCGCGGTAAGGCTTCTTCAAAGGAAGTGATCGCCACCTGTATGCAACTTTCGAAATCGCTCGGCAAGGTGGGCGTGCTCGTCGGCAACTGTCGCGGTTTTGTCGGAAATCGCATGTTTGGTCCCTACCGCCGCGAAGCCCAGTTCCTCGTCGAAGAAGGTGCGGGAATCGAAGCCGTAGACCGGGCCCTTTCCGGCTTCGGCATGGCTATGGGGCCCTTGGCCACCGGAGACCTCGCGGGCCTCGATGTCGGCTGGCGCATCCGCAAAGAATATCGCCACTTGGAAGTACCCGGCATTCGTCAACCGTTTGCCGAAGATCGCCTTTGTGAACTCGGCCGGTACGGCCAGAAAACCGGCGCAGGCTGGTACAAGTACGACGATCAGCGCCGTGCGACGCCGGACCCCCTCGTGACTGAACTCGTTCGCAAATGGGTCGACGAAGCGGGCATTGCGCAACGTCAAATATCTGCAGGGGAAATCACAGACCGTTGCCTCTATGCGCTGGTTAACGAGGGTGCGCGCATTCTGGAGGAAGGCTACGCGCTGCGCGCTTCGGACATCGACATAATTTATCTCAACGGCTACGGATTCCCCGCCCATCGCGGCGGTCCGATGTGGTACGCCGACACCGTCGGTCTCAAACAGGTTTGCGACCGCGTCTGCGAATTCCACCGTCAGCACGGTGAGATCTGGCGGCCCGCCCCGCTGCTGAAGCGGCTTGCGGATGAGGGCAAGAGCTTCGCCGATTTTGGCAAGGAAGAAGGCGCGGCAGCGTAGTCGTCACTCCTCGTGACTGTGATCACGCCGCATTGCTCTAAGACTTGCATCGCTCTAGAACATCGTTTCAACAACCTGGAGTAAGCATGAGAGAAGCAGTGGTAGTTGCCAGTTCGCGGACGGCCCTTGCCAAGTCGTTTCGTGGCTCTTTTAACCTTACGCGGCCCGAGGACCTCGCCGCACACTGTATCAAAGACGTCTTGGACAAGACTCCAAAACTAGCTGCAAAGGAAATCGAAGACGTCGTCCTCGGCTGCGCCCAGCCTCACGGCGCGCAAGGTCAGAATATTGCACGGA
>DATNLB010000173.1:0-3159 GCA_035603095.1 Candidatus Acidiferrales bacterium | reverse complement strand
ACAGGGGTCCGCTTTGCTTTCATCCGCGCGATGGGCAAATTCCCGCCGGAAACCCAGCCGCTTGCAATAGAAGTCTTCCGCTGCAGCCGAGCTACTAACATGAAGGACAGGAATCGCAAGCTTCAACAAAGGGCACCTCGTGGGCGTTGACTTGGCCGTGCGTACCGCATAAGTCTCCTAAAGCGGTCTAACTTTAGACCAGCGAATAAGCCACGATAAACGTGCGGCTAAATCCAGTGCTGCGGATGATCTGCGACCACGTGCAACGGGAGTGCGTGCTTGCGTCAGCGCTCGAGAATTTCCTTGTAGGCATTAATCGCGACCTTTTTGGGTTTACGATCCAAAACGAAGGTGTAAGTCTTGGAGGAATTGCCGGCAATGCCCACCTGCGTGAGCCGCACCATGCCATCTCCAAAATCAGCGAAGATCGGAACAAACATAGCGAAATTTTCGTCAACCTCACTCTGGGTGATTTCCGCCTGGACTTTGAATTTGCCGCCTTCCGCCGGCTGGATTTCATACTTAAAGCTGTAACGCGGCACCTGGGTACCCCAGACCCACTCTCGAAAAAACCAATCCAGGCGCCCATTCTGCTGCAGGTCCATCTTCTTGGTCATGTGCTTTTCAGCGACGGCCTTGAAAGATTCGGTGGAAGCGGGAGTGTCCCGGTGACGTTCCATGAAATCGTGCATCATGTCGATGAAAGCTTGATCGGGCTCGCCACCGGAGCCGATATCCGCGCGCATCAGGGATCTCAGCATGGACAAAACGTAAGCGCCCTTGGAATAAGTTACTCCCTGATACGCTTGCCCGGAGCGTGGAGAAATGAGCCGGATTCCCAGCCACAGCGGGCCAGCATCGTTCGGTGAAACGCCGAAATTGTTTTTTTCCAGGATGCGGACGCGCTGGCGTTCCCAGAACTCGATGTAGTCTTTCTGCCACTTCGGTCCCACGGCTCGCTGCAGAAACAATGCCGCCGCAAACTCCGCAAAACCTTCCGAAAGCCACTGGTCGTGATAGGAGGCCCAGCCGGCGCCGTGTCCAAACCACTGATGCGCCACCTCGTGCGGCGTGACTTCCTGGACGAACCCTGTAAATTTCGCATCAATATGCCCAAACAACATCCATCGCTGGGTCGAATCGATGTACGCTGAAATCGGCAAATACACCAGATTGGGCCACGATTGGCCGAAGCTGAAGTTCGGTTGTTCGGTGATGTAAATGTTTTCGTAAGGACCCTTGCCGAAATACAGCGTGCACACCTGCATTTGGGCGCGAGCCTGATCGAGTGCGTATTTTGTCATGGCGCCGGGGGCCATGCCGCCGAGCGCGCTACTTTCAAAACGCCTCAAGCTGTCCGGCAAGTCCGCCAAATAGTACCCGGAGATCTCGTAGTGGGTGATGGAATCGGGGAAGTCGATTTTCGTGTATTTCCCGTAGTTGAAGCCCGCGACGGCGATCGGCACCGGGGTTACCCAGTGGGTCACGGCAAAGCCGGCTTCGGTGTGTTGCCCTTCGAGCTTGCCCACGCTGATCAACACATTCGAAGGCGGAACCTTGAATGTGAGATCGTACAGCGATTTTTCCCCGAAGCCGTTCAGGTTCGGATACCACGATTCCCGCGCTCCGATGTAGTAACTTCCGCCGCCTGCGTTGGACAACACTTTGTCCCCGCCGTATTCCACGGTGATCGAATGGATTTGACCTATCGCCGGGGCTTCGTCGAGAACGGCATAGAAGGAGCCGTCTTCCTTTCTGTTCTCCTGAATGAAATGCAGGTCCTGGCCACCCTCGCCGGTTACTCGCGTAACGCGCAACGTGGGAAGCAGCCCGAATTTCAAAACGCGTTCGCCGGGGACCAGCGGCTCATACGCGATCGTCGCCCGGCTGAATAGGTGATCGTTCTTCCCGATTACCGTTTCGATGTTGTACCGGCGCGTGGCGAACAGCCGCTTTTCCTGTTGCGAACTTGCAGTGTGGGCCAGCAGCTCGGATTTCAAGTGTTGGAAATACCAGATGCCGTCGTCCATTCCACCGCCGTTGCAATTGACCAGCGCGACTTCCTCGGGCGAATCGATCTGCGGAATGGCGCCCACTCGCATGCGCATGAAAAAACGCAGGTCCTTGTGAGGCGTGCCGTGCATGTAGGCGTTGAAAAACGGAGGGTGTTTCGGATTATAGATGGCGGCGAGCACGTCGGCGTCCACATTGTCGATCGTTTCGCTCTCGAGGAACGCTTGGGTCAAACCTTCGGGTAACTCGTGGCGGTGGCGAACTTTCTCTTTCCAATGCTGAAACGCGGTGGAGGCTTCGGCAGGCGTATCCGCTCTGGTTGCAAGCGTCGCGGTGAATTGCGAAAACTGATCGGGGGAGAAACGAAACACCACTTCGGCGAAGTCTTCCTCGGCGGTCGAACCGCCGGTGCGCCGCACCATCTCGTTGGTGTCGAGGGTGGCGATGGGTTTAAGCGTGAAATGTCCCTGGCCGACGAAAACCGCCCCGGTTTGGAATTTGCTAACCGGCTCCAAGAGAGTAATCGTTCCGGATTTCAACTCGAAGGTTCCGACATCCATCGGCAAGGTGAAATTTTCGCAGCGGAACGTGTCGGCTAATCCGGCGTTGCGCAACTGGCGGTAGACGGGGTCCGAATTCGCGAACGCCGTGCTCCTTTCGTTGACGGTGACACTGGTTTGCTGCGCGGCGATCGTCAATTTCAGCACTAGATCCGCAATGCCGTGCAGGTCAACCGCGGTAACAAGGTCGTCGAAGCCCTCTTTGGCAACGCGGACGGAATATTTTCCGGCATCCAAATTGGGCGCGACGAACTTGCCGGATTCATCGGAGCTAAGGACTAGCGGCTGTGCCAGGTTGCCGCCGGTGATCTCGATGCGCGCCGCGATGACGACTCCGCCCGACGGATCTTTAACCGTACCAGATAGCGTGTCTGCCCGCAGTTGGGCGGCGAGTCCCAGGCAAATCAGGGCCAGTATCGATAGATGGAAAAAATAAGATCGGCCCGGATGCCAAGTCATAGAAATGGAATCCCCAGAGAAGTCGCTCCCCCATCTCATCACATAAAGAGGAATAAATCACGCACGAGAAGCCGGACAGACATTTACCTGCGGGAAGCGTCCTGGCTTGCTAGCGGTGAGTTACGCC
>DATNLB010000537.1:0-8554 GCA_035603095.1 Candidatus Acidiferrales bacterium | reverse complement strand
TCCGTGCAGGCACGCGGTAGTGCGGCATTTTCGGCGAGAAATCCGTAACCTGGATGCACGGCATCGCAACCGGCGCGGCGCGCGACGTCCATGAGTTTATCGATGCAAAGATAGCTTTCGCGCGAAGGCGCCGGGCCGATGGGATAGGCTTCATCGGCAAGGCGGACGTGAAGTGATTTGCGGTCAACATCGCTGAAGACGGCGGCGGAGCGGATGCCCAGCTCGCGGCAAGCACGCAGGATGCGCACGGCGATCTCACCGCGATTGGCGATCAGGATTTTCCGGAACATGGCTGGTTTACGATGCAACGGGATTTTAGCATGCGTGGTAGCAAGAGGACGCTTGCCGTTCGGCTTGCGTGTCCAATCGTTTGCGGTGTAAGAAGGTGTGGCGAATTCGTGGGTGAGGACAATAATGAGAAAAAAACTGCTTCTGATCCAGGCGGCGATGTTGCTTGCGGCTGCCGCTGTACTGGCGCAAGAGCCGGTCATTGCGCCAGCAGACAACTTGATCGTAGATGGCGTGCCGAAAATACCGGCGTCGCTGGCGGAGATGGCAGGGCGATACGGGTCGTATCGTAGCGCTAATCTGGCGGATTGGCATCCCACGAAGAGAGAGATGCTGATCGCGACGCGATTTGGGGATACGCCGCAGCTTCATCTGGTGAAGATGCCGGGCGGGACGCGGCAGCAACTGACGTTTTTCGCGGATTCCGTAGGGGGCGGGCGGTTTCATCCGAATGGCGGCGACTACATACTTTTTGCGAAGGATATTGGCGGCGGGGAATGGTACCAGCTCTATCGTTACGACGTAGCCACGGGCAACGTGACGTTGCTGACGGACGGCAAGGCGCGGAACCTTGCAGGACCATGGTCGTCGAGCGGCGATCAGATCGCCTACATGTCCACGCGGCGCACGGGAAAAGACACGGATTTGTGGGTGATGAATCCGAGTGACCCGAAGACCGATCATTTGCTGACGCAACTGGCGGGCGGCGGATGGCAGCCGCTGGATTGGTCGCCGGACGACAAGAAGATTCTGCTGGAAGAAGAGCTTTCCATCAACGAATCGTACTTGTGGCTGGTGGATGCGGCGACCGGCGAGAAGACGGAGCTGACCCCGAGGAATACAACCGAAAAAGTTTCTTATGGCGACGGGCGGTTCAGCAAGGATGGCAAGGGGATTTACGTCACGACGGACAAGGACTCGGAGTTTCACCGGCTGGCCTACATCGATCTAGCCACGAAGCAGCCACAGTACCTGACGACGGGCATTTCTTGGGACGTGGAGTCGTTCGAACTGACGCATGACGGAAAGCTGATTGCGTTCATGACGGATGAAGAGGGCCTAAGCGTCTTGCACGTGATGAACACCTCCACGAAGAAGGAGACGCCGCTGCCAAAATTGCCGGTCGGTGTGGTGGGCTCCGTGCGCTGGCATAAGAATGGGCACGAACTCGGATTCTCGCTGAACAATGCGCGGGGCCCGGGAGATGTGTATTCGCTGGACGTAGCGACTGGAAAGGTGGAACGGTGGACGACGAGCGAGACGGCAGTGAAGACAGATGAGTTCCCGGAAGCGGAGCTGGTGCGATGGAAGAGTTTCGACGGCAAGATGATTTCAGGATTTTTGTACAAACCTCCGGCGAATTTCAGCGGCAAGCGGCCGGTGCTGGTGGTGATTCACGGTGGACCGGAGGGCCAGTCGCAGCCGACATTTCTCGGGCGCAGCAATTATCTGCTGAACGAACTGGGGATCGCGCTGATCTATCCGAACGTTCGCGGGTCGACGGGGTACGGGAAGACGTTCTCGCTGATGGACAATGGATTCAAGCGCGACGACACCTACAAGGACATCAACGCGCTGTTCGACTGGGTGGCGACGCAGCCAGGGCTGGATAGCGAGCGGATTGCGGTAACCGGCGGGAGTTATGGCGGACACATGACGCTGGCAGTCTCGACATTCTACAGCGACCGGATTCGCTGCTCGGTGGATATCGTGGGCATGTCCAACCTGGTGACGTTCCTCGAGCACACCGAGGCGTACCGGCGGGATTTGCGCCGCGTGGAATATGGCGACGAGCGCGACCCGAAGATGCGGGAATTCCTGGAAAAGATCGCGCCGATGAACAACATCGAAAAAATCAAGAAGCCCATGTTGGTGATCGCCGGGAAGAACGACCCGCGGGTGCCCGTGAGTGAGTCGCAGCAGATTGCCGACGCGTTGAAGAAGCAAGGAACGCCGGTATGGTTGCTGATCGCGAAGGACGAAGGCCATGGATACCGCAAGAAGCCCAACCAGGATTTTCAGTTTTATGCGACGGTGGAGTTTATGCAGGAGTATTTGCTGAAATAAACCCAACTTCATTCTGACTGCGCCTCTACTGCCGGTCGCAGCATGCCGCGCCCCGGCACAAAACTTACAACTACAGAGGGATATTGCCGTGTTTCTTGCGGGGATTCGTGTCGCGCTTGTTTTCGAGGGCGCGGAGAGAGGTAATGATGCGGGCGCGCGTGTCGGCGGGCTCGATGACCGCGTCGATGTAGCCGCGTTCGGCAGCCACGAAAGGATTGGCGAAACGGTCGCGAAATTCAGCGATTTTTTCCTGGCGCAGTTTTTCGCGCTCGGATTCGGGAACTTTGTCGAGCTCGCGCTTGTTGACGATGTTTACGGCGCCTTCCGGACCCATGACGGCGATCTCCGCAGTGGGCCAGGCAAAATTCGCATCGGTTCGAATGTGTTTCGAAGCCATGACGCAGTACGCGCCTCCGTAAGCCTTGCGGGTGATGACAGTGATTTTCGGGACCGTGGCCTCGGCGAAGGCGAAGAGCAATTTGGCGCCGTGCTTGATGATGCCCCCAAACTCCTGCTGGGTGCCCGGAAGAAAACCTGGAACATCCTCGAAGGTGATGAGCGGGATGTTGAAGGCGTCGCAGAAACGCACGAAGCGCGCGCCCTTCACGGAGGCATTGATATCGAGAACACCGGCGAGGAAGGCCGGCTGATTGCCGACGATGCCAACGGGGCGGCCATCGAGGCGCGCAAAACCCACGACAAGGTTTTTCGCATAGTGTTCGTGGACTTCGAAGAAATAACCGTCGTCGACGATGGAGTCGATGGCATCTTTCATGTCATAGGGCTTCTGGGGATCGGCGGGGACGAGGGTGTTGAGCGACTCATCGCGGCGAGCCGGGGTGTCAGCGGTAGCGCGGCGCGGCGGATCTTCCAGATTGTTCGAAGGGAGAAAGCCTATCAGCTCGCGGATCATGGCCAGACAATCGGCATCGTCACGCGAAACAAAATGAGCGACGCCGCTTTTTTCATTGTGGGTCATCGCGCCGCCGAGTTCCTGCTTGGTGACTTCCTCGTGCGTGACGGTTTTGATGACGTCGGGTCCGGTGACGAACATGTACGAGGTCTCGCGCGTCATGAAAATGAAATCGGTGATGGCTGGGGAGTACACCGCACCGCCCGCGCAAGGGCCCATGATGGCGCTGATCTGCGGGATCACTCCGCTGGCCAGCGTGTTGCGGAGAAAAATATCGGCGTACCCCGCGAGCGAAGCGACGCCTTCCTGAATGCGCGCGCCGCCGGAATCGTTGAGGCCGATGACGGGAGCCCCGGCGCGCATGGCCAGGTCCATGATCTTGCAGATTTTCAGCGCGTTAGTTTCAGAAAGCGAACCGCCGAAAACGGTGAAGTCCTGCGCAAAAACATAGACCAGGCGGCCATCGATCCGGCCGAAGCCGGTAACAAAGCCGTCGCCGGCGGGACGCTGCTCCTGCATGCCAAAATCAACGCAACGGTGACGAACGAATTTGTCGAGCTCCTCGAAGGTGCCTTCGTCCAACAATAGGTGGATGCGCTCGCGCGCGGTAAGCTTGCCGGCTTTGTGTTCGCGCTCACGACGCTCCGGACCGCCGCCAGCTTCGGCTTCCTCGGAAATGCGGCGAAGTTCTTCCATACGGTCGCGATGTCTGGCTTCGGGAATCAAACTGGGCTTGGGCTCAGACAACGGGTCCTCCCGCGGAAGGAGATTCCTTCGGAGTAAAAATGCGCACGGCAAGATGTGTGGCGAGCCAGACGGTTCCGAGGAGCAACACGACGCCCAGGAGCAGCTCCGCGCCCATGGCGGCGGCGCGCTGCAGGGGAGATTCGAGCGAAGTCACGTATTCCGTGGCGCGGACGAGAATGAACATGGCACCGAGGGTCATCGCCACGATGAGGATGGTGGTAAGAACGGAAGCGAGGATCATTTTCATGGGATTGAGCCCGGGCCGCCCGGAAGCGGCATGAAGAAGGATAGCGCAACCGGAGGGAAAGCAGAACGCAGAAGACGGTCGGCCAGTGGGAGAGCAATCAGCGCAGGCCGGACCAATCGTCGGCCACCAGGATGGAATCGCTGGGATTGGAGGCGTCGTACTTGATGCTGGCAGGCTGGCCCGCAACGAGCCGTTCCAGGCGAACCTGGCTTTCGAGCCCGGTGATGTCCTGTGCGGTGTGATAGGTGACGCCGGAAATCAAATAACTGTAGGAAACGAGATGGCGCGGGCGCATGTCTGCAAGCGGCCGGGCGCCTGCGCCGAACAATCCCTTGCGCGCCTCGTTCGATACGGGCGGGTGCTCGACGAGCTCGACGATTTGTCCTTCAGCAATGCGGCCGATCTGGTTCAGATGGAGGCGGCGCTTGCGTTCCTCTTCTTCGGGATTCGGCGCGGGACGCAAGAAAGCATAAGCGATCATCGCCAGCGCGGCGATCAGCGCGCCACCCATGGCGAGCAGCAGTTCCCAATCGGCAAGCAAGGCTTTCAACGAGCGGACTCCGTATTCTCAGATCGGTGGAATTGCACACGGCGCGCGGAAGATTCACTCCACGCAATGCGGCGGAAGGACTCCTTGCACCCGCCGATGCCCACTGATGTGTATTCTATCGAAACCTTTAGCCGTACGCGAAACTACGCTTGCGGAGCGTACACCGGATTGCGCAACACGCCAACACCGGCAACACTGACCTCGACCGTGTCACCGGCAACGAGCGGACCTACCCCGGCGGGCGTACCGGTGGCAATGACGTCGCCGGGCATCAAGGTCATCATGCGGGAGATCCAGCCGACAAGAAACGCGGGCGGATAGGTCATCAGCGAGGTGACCCCGGACTGGCGGCGCGCGCCGTTGACGTGCGTCTCAACGAGCACGTTGGACGGGTCGAGTGCAGTTTCAATGTGCGGACCGACGGCGCAGAAGGTGTCGAAACCCTTGGCGCGAGTGAATTGAACATCACTTTTCTGAAGGTCGCGCGCGGTGACATCGTTGAGGCACGTGTAACCCACCACAAAGGACAAAGCATCGTCGGTATCGCGCAACTGCGAGCAGCGGCGGCCGATGACCAGGGCGAGCTCGCCTTCGTGCTCCACGCGCTGGGAATATTTTGTCAAAACGATCGCTTCTTCCGGACCGATGATGGAAGAAGGCGGCTTGAGGAACATCAACGGCTCTTTCGGGACTTCGTTGCCCATCTCCGCGGCATGCGCGGCGTAATTGCGTCCGATGCACACGATTTTCGAGGGCACAACCGGAGCGAGGAGCCGAACATCGGCGAGCCGCGAAGAACGCGAGCCACGCGACCACGGCTCCCAGAGCGGGCCTGAGATCTCGATGACATTTTCTCCTTCGATTAGTCCATAACGCGCCGAAGCAACGTCCGCAGAAGAAGCGTTGCGCATCAGGTAACGGCAGATTTTCATTGGTGGTCAACTCGCGTGGTGATTGGGATGAGTATCATGCGCTCCGCGGGCTCTCCAGATCGTGGCAACAATCCAGCAGAGCGTGGTGAGGATCATATAGACGACCGCGCCCAGCATGAAAACATGGAACGTGCTGAGCCGATTGCTTAGCCCGCGGAAAATCATGCTGAGTGCGCGATAGCTGAGGCTGAAAATGAGCCAGGCGATAAGGCCCGACGCCAGCAGATGCCCCGGAAAGCGCAGAAACCGAAATATGGGAACCGCAGCGAGGAAGCACAGAATCACCGCGGCGGCGATATTGCGCTCCAACGCAAAGCGTTCCAGGAACGGGGCATGATTGGCAATAAGGACCCAGGCGGTGAAAACCAGCGTCAGACAAACACCAACGTAAACACCGGTGCGAATCGCCGCGTTGCGGAAGACATGGAACCAGCGATACCCAGGCAGATGCGGACGAACCAGCATGAAGTGCTCGGCTCCCAAGATGCGAGCAGTCGTTTTAACCCGGATTTACGACAATGGTTGCGCGACGTCGACAACCACCGGTGCGCCGGGATCGCTTTCATTCCCCGCGCGGTCTACGGCGGTCACCGTGTACCAATAGCGGTGTCCGGGCTGTACAGACCTATCACGAACCGCGGGCGTGGGCAACAATTCCGGCGCGACCAGCTGGCCCCTTGTGCCCTCCTGCTCACTTCTATAGACGCGATAGCCGGCCAAATCGGTTTCAAGGTTGATGGACCACGAGAGGTCAACTACAACCGTGCCCGGGGCCAAGCCAGGGAGTAAGGCGGCGACGATGCCCTGCGGAGGGGTAGGCGGAAATGTGTCGTGCGGAGTGACCTTCACGGGCTGAGAGTCGGAGGACTCCAGCTCCTCGCCTTCTCCCTGGATGACACTGCGTACGATGTAGACGTAGGTATGGTCGAAAACAACGGATGTGTCGCGGTAGTTGTTGGTTTCAGAAGAAGCCAGCAGTGCGGCGTGTGATTCCGGTTTGCCTTGCGGAAGATCTTCAGGAGACGAAGAGGGAGCGGAAGGATGAATTTCCGAGCGGTAGACTCGATAGCCGGTGATCGCCGGCGCTGGTTCCCCGGCGGCAGTGCGAACCGGGACCGGCCATGTCAATTCGACCGCGGACTCGGTTACGCGAGCCTCTACGGATGCGATGGGAGCCGGAACGGGAAACACGCGCAGCGAGACCACGTTCGAATCCGCGGAAGCGCGTTTCTGCGTAGCGCGCGTTCGAACGACGTACGCAACCGCGCCCTCGGGATGCGCTTTGGTTTCCTCGGGCGCGATGGGATCGGTGAAGCGCACTTGGCCATCGGCGCGGTAACTTTCCACGAGCGCCCCGGGAATGGTGTAAACAACGCGGAATGACTTCGCGTCGGCCGAGCCGTCCGGTCTGACGGCGCCGCGGAGGATTTCGACCGCAGGCGGCGCTGGCAGTTTTTCTCCGGAGATGGAGTTCGATGGGAGGGTGAAGGAAAGTTGCGCACCGTCCCCGGCTTGGTGGGCGGTGAGGTCCTTGATCGCGGCGGGAATCGGCGGCGAAGGCGGAACGGGATCGCCGGGAGCGCCGCAGCCGGCCGTTAGCAGGAGAATGGAAAAGGGAAAATGGAAAATGGCTAAGATTTGCGCGGGGCGTCTTGTGATGTGAAGTGCCGTCCCTTTTCTATTTTCCATTTTCCAATTTCAGGAACTACAGGATGTAGCGGCTCAGATCCTGGTTCTTGACGATGTCCGCGAGCTGCTTGGTGACGTAGGCGGCGTCAACCTTCACGTTTTTCTTCTTGAGGTCGGGCGCTTCGAATGAGATTTCGTCGAGAACTTTTTCGAGGATGGTGTGGAGGCGGCGGGCGCCAATGTTTTCGGTTTGTTCGTTCACGCTGGTGGCGAAGCGGGCGACGGCGGCGACGGCGTCTTCGGTGATGTTGAGCTTGACGCCTTCGGTCTCCAGGAGCGCTACGTACTGCTTGATCAGCGCATTCTTCGGCTCGGTCAGAATGCGGATAAAATCTTCTTCCTTCAGCGATTGCAGCTCGACACGAATGGGCAACCGGCCCTGCAGCTCGGGGATCAGATCGGACGGCTTGGTGACGTGAAACGCGCCCGCGGCTATAAATAGAATGTGGTCCGTGCGGATCATGCCGTAGCGCGTGTTGACGGTGGTGCCCTCGATAATGGGCAGAATGTCGCGCTGCACGCCTTCGCGCGAAACATCCGGGCCGTGGCCGGATTCGCGCCCGGCAACTTTATCAATCTCATCAATAAAGATAATTCCCATCTGCTCGGCGCGCTCCACGGCCACGCGCGTGACCTGGTCCATGTCCAGCAGCTTGTTTTCTTCTTCCTGGATCAGGTATTCGAAAGCGTCCGCCACGCTCATCTTGCGCTTTTTCTTTTGCTGGCCGAAAAAGCCGCTGAGCATATCCTTCAGGTTGACGTCCATTTCCTCGACGCCCTGATTGGAAATAATTTCAAAGGAGGGCATGGCGCGCTCGCGAACCTCGAGATCCACCATGCGCTGGTCCAGCTTGCCCTCGCGCAATTGCGCGCGCAGCTTTTCCCGAGTGCGCTGCGTCTGCTCCCGTTGTGCGGCGCGTTCCGCCTCCGGCGTTCCCGGGGCCTCCACCTGCGGCGGAAGCAGCAGGTCGAGCACGCGTTCCTCGGCGGCTTGCTCGGCGCGATCCGCCACCTCGTCCAGCTTTTCCTCGCGCACCATGTCGATGGAGGTTTCCACCAGGTCGCGGACCATCGATTCCACGTCGCGGCCGACGTAGCCGACCTCCGTGTACTTGGAAGCT
>DATNLB010000282.1:0-12989 GCA_035603095.1 Candidatus Acidiferrales bacterium | reverse complement strand
GGCATCCGACGTGCCTTCTCTTAGGCGGGGCATCTTCCAATCCATTGAGGAGTAGTGTCGATGAGAATTAGCGGGTGGAAAAAGTTGGCTCTGGCCACGACTGCGGCGCTCGTTTTCTCGGGCGCTTCCGGATATGCACAGACTGGTTCGACGGATGAATCCAAGCGCAAGGTCAAGACCAAGACTGCGCCTTTGTATCCGGATCTCGCAAAACGAATGAACGTTACCGGCAAGGTTAAAATCGAAGTCGTCATCACGCCCGAGGGACGCGTGAAAAGCACGCGGGTCGTCGGGGGACACCCCTTGCTCGTTCAGGCTTGCCAGGACGCCGTGAAGGAATGGAAGTTTGTGTCTGCGCCGGAAGAGACCACTCAAGTTGTTGAATTTGAGTTTCATGCCAATTAAAGGAAACAGTCGAGGAACGGTTGTTCCGGCAGATGCGGCGATTTCCAGGCTGCCCTGCTGATGTGAGCGGAGGCATTTCGCAATGACCATCGGAAAAAAGCTTTATGCGGGTTTCGGCCTGATCCTGGCCATCCTGTCGGTGCTGTTCGTCGTGAATATCATCGCCGGATTCAAGGAAAGATCGGCGCGTGCCGACGCCAGCATGGCCCTCGAAAGCGTTCGCACCGTCGAATCCGTGCGCTATCAGATCATGTTGAACCGCCTGAACATGAATAACTTTCTCCTCAGCGGCGATCCCCGCGATGAAGAGAAAGTGACCAAGGGTTTGATAGATATCATCGATCAGATCAAGCGCGGTGAATCGCAAGCCTCCAGCGAAGCCGTCCGCACTGCCCTCATTCAGGTTGAGAGTACGGAATCCAGCTGGGCCGACAACTTTGCAAAGCCGCTTATCGCCAAGCGCCATCAAGTCGATTCCGGAGATGCTACCGTCTCCGACCTGCAGATTTTCTACTTGCAAAAAGATCCCTCATCCTGGCTCACGAAATCCTCGATCGTTCTCGATCAGAGCAATGCGGATATCAGCAAGTTCCTCGAGGAAACCACCAAGTCCGCCGGCCGCATGAGCACCTTCAGCACCTGGGTTACCACTGGCGGAACACTTCTGGCTCTTCTCGCCGGCAGTTTCATCGCTCTGTATACTGCCAGGTCCATCACGGAACCTTTGACTCACCTCATCACTGTTGCGCGCGAAATTGGCGACTCTGGCGACCTCGATCAAAACATTGATATTCACCGCAACGACGAAATCGGTGCTCTGGCCACTACCTTCAACAACATGGTTGCATATCTGAAGGAAATGGCCAGTGTCTCCATGGCCGTTGCCGAAGGCGACCTTACCGTGGAAGTCGTGCCGCGCTCCAAGCGCGACACCCTCGGCAACGCCTTCCTTCGCATGTCCCACGGCTTGCAGGAACTTGTTCGCACCACGCGCGAGTCCGCCGGCCAGGTCTCGGCTGGTTCCACTCAAGTTGCTGGCGCCGCGGATGAGTCGGCCAAGGTCAGCGTCCAGGCCTCTTCCGCCATTGAAGAAGTCACCAGCACCATGCACGAGATGAGCATCAACGTGCAGAACGTCGTGAAGAACACGCAGGTTCAGGCTTCCAGCGTCGCGGAAACCTCCGCCTCCATCGACCAAATGGTCACTTCCATTCAGCGCGTCGCCGATACCGCCAAGGTCTTGCTGGATATCGCCAACCGCTCTCGCGAGGAAGTCGTCACCGGCATTCAGACCATGGAGAAGGCCACCGACGGCCTCAACCGCACCAACCAGGCGATCCAATCTTCCGCGGAAATAATCAACATCCTCGGCCATCGCGCCGATGACATCGGCAAAATCATCGAAGTCATCGACGACCTCGCCGAACAAACCAACTTGCTCGCTCTCAACGCCGCCATCGAAGCGGCCCGCGCCGGCGAGCATGGCCTTGGATTCGCCGTGGTTGCCGATGAAGTCCGCAAACTCGCCGAGAAGTCCACCCAATCCACAAAGGAAATTGCTGACCTGATCCAGAGCATTCAGCGCGAGGCCCGCCAGGCCGTCGAAAACATGGAGCGCAGCACGCGCATCGTCGAGGAAGGCTTGACCCTCGGAAATGATCTCGGTGCCGCCCTGCACAAGATTTCCAACGTGGTCACCGAAGTCTACAAGTTTTCTCAGGAGATCGGCGCCGCTACCAACGAACAATCCGTTGGTTCTTCACAGATCGCCAAAGCCACCAGCCGCCTCACCGAAATCACCCAGGAAATCAATTCTGCCGTCGAAGAACAGGCTTCCGGCGCCCAGGCCGTTGTACGCGCCATGGACAAGATGCGCGAATTAGTTCAACAGTCTGCCTCCAGTTCCACGGAGCTTTCCGCTGCCGCCGAGCAGATGCTGAAGCTCTCCCGCAACTTGCTCGACAGCATGGACCGTTTCGTTCTCGACCGCGCCAACCAGCAGCGCCCGCGTCGCGGGGAATCGTACAACAAACGGCGTGGCTCGGAGTCGGACCGATCGCAAGACCTTGAATACGCCGGAATGACGCGTTCCTAGAGGCCGGAGACCTCTCGATGGAAAAAGATCTTCAAGTCGTCGGCTTTCGTATCGGCAATGAAACGTACGGCGTTCGTATCGCCGCCGTGCGCGAAATTGTGCGCGTTCCGGAGATTACCTCGGTTCCAAGCGCCCCCGATTTGATCGAGGGCGTGATCAATTTGCGCGGGAAAATCATTCCGGTGATGGACCTCCGCAAACGATTCGGCCAGACCGAGATTCATCCCGATAAGAAGAACCGCATTCTCGTCGTGGAGCTGGATAACAAGTTGATCGGCCTTATCGTGAACGCGGCTTCGGAAGTGCTGAAGATTCCTCCCTCCGAGATCGAAGCCCCCGGCAATGTCTTTGCGGAAGGCGAATCCGGTTACGTCATCGGTGTCGGCAAACTGAAGGGACGGCTCATTATTCTGTTGGACATCTCCAAACTCCTGCATCGCCCGGAGTACAAACGACTGGAGGAGGCCGCGGAACCCGTCGCTACCGCAAGGTGATGTTTTTTCCGGCTTGCATCTAAGACCGTCGAACTGCGGGTCCGCTTCACGAAAATACAATGGGAACGATTACTGCCCAGGTCCAACTCACTGAAGCAGAGCTGAAGCTCCTGCAGACGCTCGTGTATCAGGAATGCGGCATGTTTTTCGACGAGCGCCGCTCTCACTTCCTGAAAGATCGCCTGCAGCGCCGTCTGAAGGCCTGCCAGCTCGACTCTTTCTATGCGTATTACCGCTTGCTTACCAGCAGGGAAGGGCGCTCCGAACTGGCTCTCCTGCTTGAGAATTTAACCGTCAACGAAACAAGTTTCTTTCGCAATCGCCCACAACTCGATCTCCTTCAGAAGTCAGTTCTCGAGGAGATTCTCCGCCGCAAGCAGGAGCGCCGCGATTACACCCTCCGGGTCTGGAGCGCTGGTTGCTCCGCCGGCCAGGAGCCCTACACCGTCGCCATTTTGATCTGTGACGCGCTCGCTTATTACTATCTGCGGAATCCGCTCCCGTTCGAAATGCCTTCGCCGAAGCCGCTCATCCCCCCGCCATGGAAAGTCGAAATCGTTGCCTCGGACATCAGCTATGCCAGCTTGCGCGTCGGCCAGGAAGGCGTTTATACCGAACAGCAGATGGAACCTGTGGATTACACTTGCCGGCTCCGCTATTTCGAAAAGGCCGGTGACAAGTACAAGGTCAAGCCGCAATTGAAGGAACTCGTGCAGTTCGACTTTCACAATTTGAAAACGGAATTCTTGCCGCGCCGCAACGACATTATCCTCTGCCGCAACGTGATGATCTATTTCGACGAAGCCGAACAAAAGCGCTTGGTTGAAAAGTTTTGGCATTGCCTGAATCCCGCTGGATACCTGTTCGTCGGGCATGCCGAAAGTTTGTTCGGCCTGAGTCAAAAATTCCGCATGATTCATGAAAACAACGGCACTGCTTACCAGCGCAACGAGGTCCATACGTGAGTCGTCCTCCCGAGGATCGTGGCGGCGAGTTGCGCGCTCTCTTCTTTGAGAGCGCCAACGAACTGCTTCAATCGCTCAATGAGGCTGGGCTCGAACTCGAATCGCGTCCCGCTGACGAAGATGTGATCCGCCGTGTCCGTCGCGCCGTGCATACCTTGAAGGGCGATTCCGCAGCGTGTGGATTTCACAAACTGAGCGAACTCGCCCATGAACTCGAGGATGTGCTCACCCCGCAGATTGCCTATGCTCGCGGCGCGGACTTCGCGGAGCTGGTCCTTATCGCCGCGGATAGTTTTGGCGCGATGCTCACCGCTTATCAACGGAGGGCCGAGCCGCCCGCTGTGGAAGCGCTCCACGCCATGATTCGAAAATTGCTAAATGAACCTGCTTCCCCGAAGGCTGCTTGCCCAGCGCTGCCTCAATTGCCGGCGCAATTTGCCTGGACGGAATACGAACAGCTGATGATTTCGGAAGCCGTGCATCGCGGAGAGACCGTTTACAACGTAGCCCTTCGCATCGATCCCAACAGCCTCATGCGCGCCGCCGCTTTCCAACTCATTCGAAATGTTCTTCACGGCAGCGGTACCGTCATCGCCTTGCGTCCGGAAGACAATGTCGCCGCCGCAACCGTGGAAATTGTCGAAGCGGCCCTGGCAAGCTCCCAACCGGAAGAAAGGCTCCTCCAACGCTGCCGGATTCCTTCGATTGTTTCCGACGTGCGTCTCGAACGGGCCTCGACCGCGGAGACTCCGGACCATGAATTGCTCGGTGATTTGCTAGAGGCGCAGGCGGCGAAATCTGTCGCCGGGGCCGCCGAAACCACGGAAAGCGGCGCAGCGGCCAATCCCAGTACTTCAGGTTCCGCGGCAACCGCGGTTGCCGAAAGCACGCTTCGCGTGGATGCCGCCCGGATCGATGCGGTCATGAACCTGGTCGGCGAATTGATCATCGGAAAGTCCATGCTCAATCGCACGCTCACGGAGTTCGACCAGAAGCACTCCCGTGATCCCCTCCGCGCCAAGCTTGCGGACGCCATGGCATTTCAGGCGCGTATTCTCGATGAGCTCCACAAATGCGTTCTGAAAATCCGCATGGTCCCCGTCGAGCAACTTTTCCGTCGTTTCCCGCGCGTCGTCCGCGACGTTGCCAAGCAGTGCGGCAAGGATGTGGCCCTGGAGCTTTCTGGCCAGAACACCGACCTCGATAAAAGCATCCTGGATGGTCTTTCCGAACCGCTAATGCATCTGGTCCGCAATGCTGTTGACCATGGGATCGAACCAGCCGGCGAGCGCCTCACTGCCGGCAAACCCGCACGCGGTACCGTCTATCTCAACGCCTATCACCAGGGCACTCAGGTCGTCATTGAAGTTCGTGACGACGGCCGGGGAATGGACCCTGCTCGTCTGCGGACGCAAGCCGTTGAAAAAGGAATCTTGAAACTCGAAGAGGCCCAGCGCCTGACCGACCAGGACACCCTTAATCTGATTTTCGAGTCGGGATTCAGCACTGCTGCTGAAGTCACGGAAGTTTCTGGCCGCGGAATCGGGATGGATGTCGTTCGAACCGTCCTCGACCGTCTCAAGGGAACTGTTCACGTTTCCTCGCAAAGAGGCCGCGGCACAACGATTCAGCTCCGTGCCCCGCTCACCCTCGCCAGTATCCAGACCTTGCTGTTCCGCGTCGGCGGCCGCTTGTTTGCTGTTCCACTGTCTTCCGTTGTGGAAATCACGCGCATCACGGCCCCTGAGATTCACCGCATCGACCAGCGTGAAGTGCTGCAGCTTCGCGACCAAATTCTCACGCTCGTTCGTCTGGATCACCTTAGCCGCTTGCGCAGTATCGACACCCAGCCGGTTCGAAAGAAACATTTCGTCATTGTCATCGGCGCTGCCGAAAAGCGTTTTGGCCTCCTCGTGGATAGCTTGGTCGGAGAAGAAGAACTGGTGATCAAAGCGCTGCCGGCCGAAATCGTTTCCAGCGACTTGGTCAGCGGCGCTTCCATCCTCGGTGACGGAACGGTTGTCCTCATTCTCAATGTTCCTGCGGTCCTGTCGCGCGCCTCTCGTGGCACCCCGCTTGGAGCGATCGCATGAGCGAACGTATCCGCGTTCTCGTCGTCGATGACTCGGCTCTCATGCGGAAACTGATCCCCGCGATCCTCGCGCGCGATTCTTCCATCGAAGTTGTCGGCACCGCCATGGACGGCGCTTTCGCATTGAAAAAAATTGAAGAGCTGAAGCCCGATGTGGTGACGCTTGATCTGGAGATGCCGCGGATGGACGGCATGGAAACGTTGCGCCTCATCATGCAGCGCGCCCCCTTGCCGGTCATTCTTTTCAGCACTCATTCGAAAGAGGGTGGTTACGCTACCTTCAAAGCCCTGGCCATCGGTGCCGTGGATTTTCTCGCAAAACCAAAAGACGCCGCCGCTGGCCGCCTCGAGGAGATCGCCGATCGGCTGATTGCAAAAATAAAAGTCGCCAAGCGCGCCGCTGGCCGCAAACTTCCGCCCGCCGTCATCGAAGAAGTCGCCGCGCCGAAAAAAGGGATTCGCGCTACGCTGCCTCCGCGCCGCGTCATCGCCATCGGAATTTCAACCGGCGGTCCAAACGCATTGCAATTTGTTTTGTCGCAAATCCCGGCGGATTTTCAATCCACGATTGTGATCGTGCAGCACATGCCGGAGGGTTTCACCGAAATGTTCGCGAAGCGCCTGGATGAATGCTGCGCTCTTGAAGTTCATGAGGCGCGGTCCGGCGATCTCCTTCTCGCCGGCCGCGTGCTCATCTGTCCGGGTAATCGCCACATGATGCTTCGCCGCATGCCCCGGGGCGATATGGTGGTCCTCTCCGATGGGCCTCCCGTCAATGGGCACCGTCCATCCGCGGACGTGCTCTTCCATTCCCTGGCGCAGGAGTTTGGGCTCACTGCCGTCGGAGTATTGATGACGGGCATGGGAGATGATGGCGCTGAGGGCTTGGGTGCGATCAAGGCGGCCGGCGGGATGACTATCGCGCAGAGCGAGGATACGTGCGTGGTCAGTGGCATGCCGCGAGCCGCAATCCTTAAAGGCTATGCCAACAAGATTATTCCGCTCGATGGACTCGGCGCGTACTTGGTGAGCAATTACGGCGCGGAACGTGTCGCTACCGACAAAGCCGAGAAGAACGCCAAATTTGAAAAGACATCCGTTTCATCCCAGCGCTCGTGAAGGCGAGTGCCCGGATAAGGAGAAGGCTATGAAACAATTTGCCGCCCTGCTTCGAAAAGATAATCAGCCGGTTCGTTATCTCGTGGTGGACGATTCCGTCTTCGCGCGCAAGAATCTCATCAAAATGATCGAGATGTTTGGCGGCGAAGTGGCCGGCGAAGCCGGAGATGGCCTGACCGCCATCGCGGAATTCAACCGCATAACTCCGGACATCGTGCTCATGGACATCACCATGCCGCAGATGGAAGGGATTGAAGCCGTGGAGCGCATCGTGCGCCAGCATCCCGCCGCACGCATCGTCATGGTCTCTTCGGTGGGATACCAGGAGAATATCCTGGCAGCTCTCCAGAAGGGCGCCAAGCATTTCGTGCAGAAGCCCGTGAAGCCGGAAGTTTTGTACGAGATTCTCCGGTACGTGCTTAGCGACGATCCCAACGCCGTTGGCTCGCCGGTGGCGTTCGCAGGAGAACAACGCTCATGAGAATGGAATTGATCCAGCCCTTCATTAATGCCGCGGATGCGGTTTTCGCGGAGTCGTTGCAGGCGCCGACGAAAATTGTGGACCTGGAAATGGACCAAGAGGCGTATCGCCGCAAGGGGGTCGCGGCGCTCATCGCCATCAAGGGAGACATCGAAGGGCGCGTCATTCTCGATCTCTCTCCGGAAGTGGCCTTGAAGGTGGCCAGTCAGCTCGCGGGGACGGAAGTTGCGGCCAGCGAGCAGGTGGTGCGGGAGACGGTGTGCGAGATGGCAAACATGGTCATCGGCAATTCCGTGACTCTTCTGAACGATCAAGGATTTCACTTTAAAGTTTTCCCGCCGGAAATTCACATGGACGAAACCGGGCTGGCCGGCACCGCCGACACGGAAGCGCTGGTAATTTGTATCGAGACACCCTGCGGGAATATCTACCTGAACATTGCTATGCACTATTTGCATCGGCGTCGCCAGGAGCGCAACGCGGCTCCGGCGTTGAATTGAAAAGTGCCTTGACCGGTGTTCCGTGACCCGTGTCAGGTAACCTCCTCGAGCACGCCGCCGGTCGAACCGGCTGATGCGAGGGCTCTAGCCGGAATCCACGTCCGCTGATATCCTCTGCCATAGCGATTTCATGCAAAATCTGCTTATGGGCCAGGCAAGCATCCGCACATGTTTGCACGCTTTCTTTCTCTTATCGTCGATTACGTGATAGTTTTTCTTACAGCGCTTCTTTCTTAAGATTAGGACTGGCGCGCTCGAATCTATCGGGGCGGGCTTGAATCGCCGCTTCCATCTTCAATTGCCAGCCGGATGACCTCCGGTCGCGGGACTAGCACAGGAGAGACGCGAGAGATGAAGCGGGTTCATCTAGTTGTGCTGTGGCACATGCATCAGCCCCAGTACCGCGACCCCGAAACTGGGCGCTACGTCCTCCCATGGACGCGCTTGCATGCCCTGAAAGATTACTGGGGCATGGTCGAGATGCTCCGCGAATTTCCCAACTTCCATGCCACCTTCAACGTGGTGCCATCGCTGGGCATGCAACTCGAGGAGTACGCCAGCGGTAATTTCATCGAGCCGTGGTTTTCCCTGGCGTTCAAAAATGCGGAGGAATTAACACGCGAGGATAAGGCGGAAATCATCGCGCGGGCGTTTCAGGTGAACCACGAGCGGCTGATGTCGCGGTGGCCCCGGTTCGTCGAGTTATTCGAATGGTCGCGTCCCGCCGGTGGCGCGCAGGCGCTGGTCTCCTTCACACTGCGCGACTGGCGCGACCTGCAACTCCTCTCGCAGTTGGCATGGATGGAGGAGTCCTGGTTCGAGACCGATGACGTCGTCAGCCGTCTTTCCACGAAAGGGAAGGACTATACCGAGAAAGACAAATCCGCGCTGCGAAAAAAACAGCTCGAATTCCTGGGATTGGTGCTCCCTGTTTATCGGGACGCGGCCCAGCGCGGCCAGATCGAGATCAGCACGACTCCGTTCTATCACCCCATCCTTCCTCTGATCTGCGATTCGGATATTGCTCGCGTGGCCAATCCGGCGACCCCTCTCCCGCGCCGCGCTTACCGGCGTCCAGAAGATGCGCGCGAGCAATTGCAGCTGGCCCGCGACTACCACGAAAGAGTTTTTGGCGTGAAGCCCTCCGGTCTGTGGCCTTCCGAAGGCTCGGTCTCGGACCAGGCGCTGACCATTGCCTCGGAAGAAGGATTCAAGTGGTTCGGAACGGACGAGGGAGTCCTTGGCCGCACGCTGAACGTCGGATTTTTCCGCGACGGAAACGGTATTCCCGCTAACGCCGATCGTCTTTACAAACCCTGGCGAGTGCAGCTGGGAGGAAATAGCATTGCAGGATTGTTTCGCGATCACCACTTGTCCGATCTTGTTGGTTTCGTCTACAGCCGCATGGAAGCCAAAGCCGCGGCCGCCGATCTCCACAATCGAATGCGCCATCTCAGCGAATCCACGCAGGGCGATCAGCCGCTCGCCATCTGTCTTTTCCTCGATGGGGAAAATGCCTGGGAATACTACCCGGGGAACGGACGCGCCTTCCTCCGTGAGTTTTACGGACGCATCCAGGGTGACCAGGATTTCCGTGCGCTGACTGCCACCGAGGCCATTGCCGCCGCCGGTGAAATTCCCGTCACCACCGGAATTTTTCCCGCGTCCTGGATCAACGCGAATTTCGACGTGTGGATCGGTCACGCCGAGGACGTCGCCGCGTGGGAATTATTGTGGGACGCGCGCGAAGCCTATGCTCGCGCATTCGAAGCGCGCAAGCAGGGAAGGGCGGACGCCCCAACCGAAACCGCACTTAAGGAAGCGCGCGAATCGCTGCTGGCGGCGGAGGGAAGCGACTGGTGCTGGTGGTTCGGCCCGGAACACAGCACGGCGAACGACGCGGAGTTTGACGCGCTCTTTCGAAAGCTCCTGACCGCCATCTACCTGGCACTCGGACAGGTAGCGCCCGAAGAATTGGCCAAGCCCATCAAGCGGAAACCGGAGCACGCCGTGCAGCTCGCTCCGACGGGCCGCCTGAAAATCAACATCGACGGACGGGATACGTCTTATTTCGAATGGCTGGGGGCGGGATTGTATTCACCGGAACGGCGCGGCGGGTCCATGCACGGACGGGTCTTCTACCTGCACGAAATGCGCTACGGATTCGAAGAGGAACGTTTCTGCGTGCGTATCGATCCATTCATCGAGGCGCTCGGAGAGCTGGAGGATCCGGAGTTTCGCATCACCATCGGCGGCGCAGAAGAAGTGACCCTCGTCGTGCATCTGGAGCGAGGCCACGTGCGAGGGTTCGCCGTCGAAAAGGGCCTCGTGTGCCTCCTGAATCCGAAACTCGTTGCGGAAGCGGCGTTTGAACGGGTTCTGGAAGTGGCCATCCACAAGGACCAGATCGACTTCAAAGGTCAAAGCAAGCTGCGGCTTGGCGTTGCGCTATGGCACGGAGGATTGCCGGTCGATGTTTTGCCCGCGGAGGGATTCCTGGACGTGAACCTCGGCGAAGAAAATTGGGCTTGGCCGCCGGAGTCGTAGGAGTGTTTTGCGCTAGAGCTAAAGTTTTTCTTTCCGTTTTTCTTTGCGTTTTTCTTCCTTTGAAGTAGCTCCTTCCCTTTCTTACTCTCCGTGTCTTCTGTGCACTCTATGAACTCTGTGTTAATTCTTTTTCTGCCGGCCCAAGGCTTTCCCGAACGATTTACTGATTTTTCCGAAATACCTTACTAAAACAATTTAACGGCGAGATCCTGCGGATGATCGCCGACCGGAATCATCGTCAGCAGAAAATTAGTCCGCACCCGGATGACCGCCAGATCGCCCGAGCCCTCGCTCACCACCAGCAGCAAATTTTCCGCGGGATCGAAACGCAGTGCCGCGGGAGCATCGCCTGCGGGCACCGGGAAACCCTTTTCCGGGTGCTTTTCTGACAGTGCCTCACGAATAATTCGCCGGTTGAAAATATCCACCGGTATAACACGCCCCGCTGAAGTGTCTGAAACATAAAGCAGGCGCGCATCCGCGCTGAGGACGCCGCGAGTGGGCGCCGATCCGAGGACCATGTTGTCGCCCACCTCGTGAGTCGAAGTGTTGATGGCCTGGAGGCCATGAGCTTCCGGCGAAATTAGGTAGAGTTCGCCGCCATCCGGCTTGAGCAGCATGTCCGTGGGCGCGCCGGCCAATTCGAGATTGGTGAGGAGAACGCCGCGCCGAAGGTCCACAACGGAGAGACGGCGATCGGAACGGCTCAGCACGAACGCCAGGGAGCTGTCCGGCAGCACGGCGACGTCTGCAGGTTGAGCGACCACGGAAACGCTGCCTCGCAGCGCGAGAGTCATTGCGTCATGAATGCCGAGAGACCCGTCGCGGCGGTTCACCACAAGGATGGACTTGCCGTCTGGGGTGGCGTGGGCGAGGATGGGTTCCCTGCCTGTTTGTGCGCGCGCGACGACGGCGCGCGACCGGGTGTCAATCGCGAGGAGTGTGTCGTTCCCCGATGCCGTCGTGTAGACGCGCTTGCCGTCCGGCGAAAAATCGAGCGCGTAGGGAAGCGGCCCCACGGCGATTCGCGCGGTGACCTGTCCGGTGAAGTGCCCGTCCAACGGGTCGAAGCGTGGATCGAGAATCCACACATATCCACCAGTGCTGCTAACGCCGAACACTTCAGGGCGAGTCGGATGCTCGCGCATCCCGGAAAGTCCCGGCCCGACAGGAATGCGCGCGACGGCTTTGAGCTTCACGAGATCGACGACGGTGACGTTGCCGTCCGCAGTGGTGACATACGCCGAGAGATGCAAGTCCGGCCGCAGGAACGAAGGCCGGTGCTCACGGAGCAGCAGAACAATCCCGCCGATGGCCAGCGCGGCAAGTGAAAAGTAGACGCGGAAGTTCTTGGGCCGGTTCATATTATTCGTCTAAGCCCATATTAGGACCACGATATATCGTGCCCTTTCCGATTCCCGCGTAGCGGCCGCCTAGATTCTACCCCGGCTCCCCATCGCGTAGGCGGGTCTCTTGTTTTGTGGAATTGTGGAATTGTCCCACGTGTCGAGGAGAGGTCAAAAGTCGCACGCTTGGAATCTGCCTCAGATAACTAGAGACAACCATGTCCAATCTTACGGTCAGGCAGGTTGCTGGTAGAGGCCCATCACGTTTCCACCCGGATCGCGGAACCTCGCAGTGATCTCGGGCGCGTCCGCGCCGATCGGTTGCACGATCTCGCCCCCATGGCTTACAACCATGTCAACGGTCCCCGCCACGCTGTCCACCATGATGTAAAACAGCAGCCCGGGCTTTGCGGTCGGCGGGCGCCCGAGTACCCAGGTTCCGCTCACTTCGCTGGTCGTATCGTCAAAAGCGGTGCTGCCATCGCCGCGTTTTCGGATGGTCCAGCCGAACACCCCCTTGTAGAACTCGGCCGACCGCGCAATGTCGGTGGCAGGCATCTCGATGTAACAGATCTTCGCGTTCACAAGCGTGGGAGGCATCAGCATTCCTTCCGGTCGCCGCCATTCTAACAGCTCTCAAATTGAAATCAATTCCGCACAAAAATCTGCGTCGGCAACTTCGGCGGATTCGCCCGGATGCCCCGGGACTAACGGGGAGACGTCATTAAACTGTTTACGCGGCCCGAATGTCTAATATTGAACAGTTTGGGAAACGGGATAGTTCCAAGATGGAGTGGTCCCCAGGGGATGAGAGACGCTATGCCAAATGACGCGCACCAAAGAGCTGCCGAGTTCCACGAACTCGCCGCACACGCGCACCGTGCTGCCGCCGCGCACCACGGGAAAGAAGATCACCAGACCGGACACGAACATTCCAAACAAGCA
>DATNLB010000442.1:0-12873 GCA_035603095.1 Candidatus Acidiferrales bacterium | reverse complement strand
GACAGTGGGCGTCGCATGTGTTGAAAGCTGGTCTCGCCCACCTGCCGGAGAGAAGTGCTGTAGCTCTGAAGCACCTACGGTGCCACGGTTACTTGCCGGATGGCGGACATTCAAACCTCCCGCCCAATTTGGCGCGGCCATGTATGGGTTGTAAAGGAGGAAAAGAGCGAGGAAGAAACTAACCCCTACGTGCCATCGTGGCACCGCAGAGCGCGCGCAAGAATGTGTGGACGGATCCATCTCTACTCTCTTACGACGATAGTAGGACTGCCCGGCTGGGTCAAGAGGATGCCTGAAGCGAGTTGCAGAATTCCAAGAGGGGGGAGATGGGGACCGGAGCCAGGGGTGCACCGGTCCCCGAGGTAGGACACTACGTGAAGATCATGCTCGCTCAGTCTGGCAGTCCGGGGTCACGCCCGAATCAAGGACATGTGAATTTTCCGTTATGGCTGAATCGCCAGCAGAAGCCGGATCGGTCTGGCCGGCCTGGTCGGGGCGGACCGCGAGACCGCGGCCGTGGCGGACGTCGAGACCACGGACCCAAAAGATGATGTCCTCGGCAATGTTGGTGGCGTGGTCCGCGATGCGTTCTAAGTGGCGCGTGGCAAGAATGAATTGAAGGCCCGGGCTCACCAGCGTGGGCTCTTGAGTCATGTGCTGGAGGAGCTGCTCGAAAATGCGATCGCGGTATCGATCAACGACATCGTCACTTTCGAGAACCTGCGTGGCCATCTCAACGTTGCGGAAAATGAGCGCGCCGAGACTTTTGGTGACCATGGCGCGCACGGCGGAGGCCATCGGCGCCAGTTCTTCGGGAACCTGCGCGCCTTGCATTTCGCGGAGGGAGACTACACGCTCGGCGAGATTCACGGCAAGGTCGCCAATGCGCTCGAGATCATTGGTGATTTTCAGAGCGGCGACGATGAGGCGCATCTCATCGTCGGTAAACGAGCCACGGCGGAGCAGGCGGATAGCATGTTCATCGATGACAATTTCCATTTCGTTGATGCGGGGCTCGAGGAGAAACACTTCGCTGGGGAGAGCGGAGGTGCGAGGATTTTCCAGGCTAACGATGGCGTCGAGCGCGCGGTTCATGGCGCCTTCGACGGTGCGGGCCATGGAGACGAGATAATTGACCAGGGTGTCGTAGAGCACAGCTTCCGTTAGTCCGGCGGTGCTTGCCATTAGTCCCCTTTCGGAGCGAAGGGCGGGAGGGCACACCCTTGCTGGTAAGCAAAATGTTGACTTGGAAATGGTTACAGTTTGTTCACAAGAATGTGAAAAAGCGGGAAAAGACGAGAGTTAGGGGTGCGATGCCTTTCGCCTGGCTCCGCCCTTTGGGGCTAGCGCGCGGAGCGGAGGGTAGCGCGCTCCGGGTCGAAGATGGGAACGGTGAAAAGGAACTTTGAACCTTGGCCCACTTCGCTCTCGACCCAGATCCGGCCGCCGTGAACTTCGACAAGATGTTTGGAGATGGAAAGCCCCAGCCCGGTACCGCCGACTTCGCGGGAACGGGCCACGTCGACGCGGTAGAAGCGCTCGAAGATGCGCGGCTGGTCCGCCTGCGGGATGCCGATGCCGGTGTCAGAAACCGTGAAGGTTACTTCGACGCCGTCCGTTGAAGCGCTCACCATGATCTGGCCGCCGGCCGGAGTGTATTGCATCGCGTTATCGAGCAGATTTTGCAGAACTTCGGCAAGGCGGCGGCGGTCCGCGGCGATGTCCGGCAGACTCTGCGGCAGGTTGACGGATATACGCAGATCTTTTTCGGCGGCGGGGCGCTGGGTGGTTTCGATGCAGCTCTCGACGAATTGGGAAACGCTCAGGCGGCGGATTTCCAGTTCCAGCCGGTCAGCATCCATTTTCGAAAGCTTGAGCAGGTCGTCGGTGAGCCGCGCGAGGCGCCGGGAGTGCTCGAGAATAATCTCCAGAAAGCGGATGCGATTTTGCGGGTCGTCGATGGCGCCAGCGAGAAGCGTTTCCGCAAAACCCTGAATGGCGGTGAGCGGCGTTTTGAATTCGTGGGAAACATTGGCAACGAAATCCCGGCGGACGCGCTCGAGCTTGCGCAGCTCGGTGATGTCATGCAGCACGATGACCGCGCCGGAAGTTTCCGCGGCGCTGACCGATGCGACGGTGACCGCAAAAAAGTGCTGGCGCAGAGTGCCGGTGACGATTTCCGTTTCGACGCGGGGCTCGCCTTTCAAGACTTCCCGAACCGCCTCGATCAGTTCGGTCTGGCGCACCACTTCAACGAGTGCGCTCCCGGATTGCGGCAGCACGTCCAGGCCCAGGATTTCCGTGAAGCCTCGATTGGCGAAGAGCAAGCGCTCAGAAGCATTCACGACGGCCACACCTTCCACCATGCTTCCGAGAATGGCAGAGGAAAGATTGCGTTCTTCAGTCAGCGTTCGAATGGTGCGGTCGAGCCGCGCGGCCGTTTCATTGAACGAAATTGCCAGAGCTTCCAGCGCATCGCCAGAGCGATCCGCTTCAAGCGGACGAAAATCGCCTTCCGCGGCCCGCCGAGAAAACATCTGCAAGCGTTCCACACGCCTCGAGAAAGACCGGGAAATCAGCAACGAAGCGATGCCGGTAACGAGTAGCATGACCACGGATGCCAGCCAAAGCCGGCGGCGGAATTCCCAAAGCTCCTGGTCTACCGTCTGCAGCGGCAAGGCAAAGCGCAAGACCACGGGCGGCCCGCCGGCAACGGATGAGCGCACGGCGTAATACAAGAGGTTGTTATCGGCCGTGACGTTGCCCCGAATGGACTGGCCGTCGCCTTTTGCAAAAGCATCGCGAATCTCCGGGCGAGCAGCGTGGTTTTCCATGGTTCGCGGATCGGACTGGGAGTCCGCCAGCACCTGGCCATCGGAGGCGATCACCGTGACACGGACGTTGCTCGCCGCCATTTTCGCAACCCAACCGCGAAGGGCGGCGGAATCTTCGGAATGGGACGGAGAGAGCGATGAAGGCGGAGGAGGGCTTGCCAGCGCGATGCGCGCAATGGCGGCAAGTTGTTCGAAACCGGCACGTTCGTAGTCGCGCCGCAGGGCACGCTCGGCATAGAAATCGACGGGGAGCAAGACCGCGATCAGCAGGGCGAAAAAGGCAAAACCGAGTTTCCAGAAAAGATTAAGCCGCACGGGTTTCAAAAAGATAGCCCGCGCCCCGGACGGTTTTCAAATACGCGGGGTTTTCAGGATCGGACTCGATTTTTTCACGCAAGCGGCGAACATAAACGTCCACGCTGCGCGGCGTAACGAATCGATCCGTTCCCCAGACCGCATCGAGCAATTGATCTCGGGTAAAGACGCGGTTTGGGCGCGAAGCCAGGTAATAGAGCAGCCGGAATTCGAGCGTGCTGAGCGGTACGGGCTTCCCGGAATGGCTCACGCGATAGGACGCCGGATCAATCGCCAGCTTGCCGATCTCAATGGTGCGCGGCGCGTCGGCGGGCGGCTCGGCACGGCGGAGCAGCGCCTTGACGCGCGCGAGCAATTCGCGCGGGCTGAAGGGCTTGGTCACGTAATCGTCGGCGCCCATCTCGAGCCCGACGACGCGGTCGGCTTCTTCGCCGCGCGCCGTGAGCATGAGAATGGGCAAACGATTGAGTGAATCATCCCGGCGAATCTCCCGGCAGATTTCCAGGCCGGAAAGCTTCGGAAGCATGAGGTCGAGAAGCAGGAGGTCGGGTGGCGTTTTTTTCAACGTGCTCAGGCCCGTGCTGCCGTCATGAGCAGAGCTGACCTGAAAGCCTTCGTTCGCGAGATTGTAGCGGACCAGTTCGACGATATCGCGGTCGTCTTCGATGATAAGGATGCGTTTCATGCAGGTTGAGCGTACCGCACGCCGGCTTGGCGGCAGTGTACCGTAGGACGGCGATTTGCGATAGGCATTGGGAAGGTTCTGATCGTTCGGGATTTGACGTAACACGCCTGATTGTCGCAGAAGGGCGGCCCGGTTTGGTAACGCGGCGTTTACATGAATGTGAATGTAGTGTTAAAGCCGAGAAAGCCTAATCGGCGCTGGAAGTTGTGAAGGCGAGCGCGAGAAGCGTCTTTTGCTCCAATTCATGGGCCTTGGCGGAGCCCGTTGCCGGGCTGGCGCTGGCGGAACGCTTGATCGAGCGAACGTTGAGCCCCCTGGCCTTGGCGATGCGTTCAAGCCGTGGCAAAACGTATCCTACTGCGCCCATGTTGCCGGGCTCTTCCTGAACCCAGACAATCTCGCGCGCGTTGGGATGCTCGGCGATAGCAGCGGTAATCTCCGTGCGCGGCAGAGGATAGAGCTGGTCGAGAAAGAAAATGGCGGTATGGGAGTCCTTACGGCGACGGCGCTCGGCGCGCAACTCGTGGCCGACTTTTCCGCTGGCGATCAGGATGCGGCGGGCGTCCTGCACCTCGCGGTCGGGAACCAGTGGCAGGAAGCGCGGTTTCGTGAATTCCTCGAGGTTTGAACTGGCATCCGGATGCCGCAGCATGCTCTTGGGCGTGAAGACGATCAAGGGCTTGCGCCAAGGACGGCGCACTTGCCGGCGCAGCATGTGGAAATACTGCGCGGCGGTTGAGGGCTGGCAAATCTGCATGTTGTCTTCCGCGGCGAGCTGCATGAAGCGTTCGAGGCGCGCGCTGGAATGCTCCGGTCCCTGGCCCTCGTATCCATGCGGCAAAAGCATTACGAGCCCGGCCGGAAGGTTCCACTTGTCCTCGCCGGCGCTGATGAACTGGTCGATGATGACCTGCGCGCCGTTGGCGAAATCCCCAAATTGCGCTTCCCACAAGACTAGCGCTTCGGGATAGTCGCGGCTGAAACCGTATTCGAAACCGAGGCAACCGGCCTCGGAAAGGGCCGAGTTGTGAACCTGGCAGAAGGCCTGTTGTTTGGAAAGATGCGAGAGAGTGAGGTAGTTGTGCTCGGTTTGCGTGTCAACGAGCACCGCGTGGCGCTGGCTGAACGTGCCGCGCTCGGTGTCTTGTCCCGTGAGGCGCACGGGATTCCCCTCGAGAAGCACGGAGCCAAACGCCAGCATTTCGGCGAAGCCGTAATCCACGGCCCGCTTGCCGTGGCCCATTTCCGCGCGTTGTTCGAGAAGCTTCGCGATTTTTGGGTGAATGTGAAATCCCTCGGGCACGCGAACGAGGCCGTTGGTGATCTCCGCGAGTTTCTCAGGCGTGAGGCCGGTATCCACTTCATATTCAGGTTTGTAACGGCCGTGCTGATAGGGCGCCCAATACTCCGGCAGTTTGCGTAGGTGCGGTATTTTTCTTAGCGTGCGCGCCTTGGTCTGCTCTTCTTCGTATTCCTTGCGGACTCCGTCGACCATGAGGGACGCGTCGATGCCGGTGTGCTCGGCATAAATTTTCCAGAGCGGATCGTGATTCTTGATGCGCTCGTAGAGGAGCGGCTGAGTGATGGTCGGATCGTCGACTTCGCTGTGTCCGTGGCGGCGGTAACCGATGATGTCCACGACGACGTCGCTGCCGAATGTTGCGCGATACTCCGTGGCAAGTTTTCCGATGCGCACGACGGCGTCCGGGTCTTCGGCGTTGACGTGAAAGATCGGCGCGGACTGGCGCTTGGCGATATCGGAAGCGAAGCGCGAAGAATGCTCCTGCGCGGGCTTCGTCGTAAAGCCGATCAGGTTGTTCACGATGATGTGAATCGTGCCGCCGACGGTGTAGGCCTGCAGATCCGCGAGATTCAGCGTTTCCGCCCAGATGCCTTGACCCGCGAAGGCCGCATCGCCGTGCATCACGATGGGGACGACTTTATTTAGCGTTTCCGGTGAATGGTCGACGTAGGGACCGCGCAATCCGTAGCGGGTTTGCTTCGCGCGCACCCGGCCCACGGCTACCGGATCGACGGCTTCCAGATGGCTTGGATTCGAAACAAGATGGATGCCGATCTCTTTGCCGGTGCTGGTGACGTAGGTGCCCGTCGCGCCCACGTGGTATTTCACGTCGCCTGCGCCGAGAACGCTGCGAGGATCGACGTCTTCAAAGCCAGCAACTACTTCATGTGGCGTCTTGCATGCCGCGTGGACCATCACGTTCAGGCGCCCGCGGTGACTCATGGCCATAACGGATTCGACCGCGCCGTGCTCGCCGGCGGTGTCCAGGATGGAATCGAGCAGCGGAATCAGCGCGGTGACGCCTTCCAAAGAAAAACGCTTGGTGCCAAGGTAGCGAGCCTGCAAAACCTGTTCGAAAAGGTCGGCGCGAATCAGGCGCTCGAGGATTTTGTGCCGATCGACTTCGCCGGCCGGCGCCTCGAGGCGCTCCGCGATCCAGCGCCGCCGTTCTGGCTCCGGCAAGTGCATGAAATCGGCACCGACCGTACCACAGTAAATGCGGCGGGCTTCCTCGGCAGCTTCGCCGGTCAGCGCATCCAGGTCAGGTTGTTTCAGCGGTTCGAACAGGCCCAGGGGATCGAGTGTGGCTTCCAAATAGCCCCAGCGGCGGAAAGCATCGAAAACTCGCTCGCGCTCTTCGTTGCTGACGCCTTTCGCGAGGCCGCCTCCTGCGGGTTTCTTGGCCGCCTTCGGCGCCTTTGCGGGGCGCTCTTCTTCCAGAGTTGTACGGTGTGCCATAAATCCTGCTCTATGAACCTTCTATTTTGCCACAGAAGCCAACGGGTTGCTTCGAGGCAGGTGGGAAGGTTTGCTCACTCAGCCTATTGGATGCGCCTAGGAGGCGCAAAATTGCAGAGTTTTCGTAATAGGGCGGCTTCCGGCCACAGAGTCGCAGCACTCTGCGCCTCTACAGAGAGCGCACCAGCGATTCGAGTTGGCGGGCGATTTCTTCTGGGGCGGTCCCTGGCGGAAAGGTGACCGGGGCGCCGATACGCACGGTAACTTCGCCGATGTGGGCCAGGCGGCGGTGCTCGCGCTTCATCTGCCAGACGCCGTCGAGTCGTATCGGAACGATCGGGATGCGAAGATTTTCGGCCAGGAGTCCGATGCCGCTTTGGAACGGCGCCATTTCGCCGCTGGCTGAGTTATTTACTTCGCCTTCAGGAAAAATAAGCACGCTGTAGCCGCGGTCGACAGATTCGCCGGCGAAGCGAAAGCTTTCGCGGAACCCGGAAAACTGCGGCAGCGGAAAAACGTTGAAGAGCAGGGTGGCCAGCCAGTAGCCGAGTTGATAGGCCCAGCGCTTGGCGAAGAACCAATCATGCGGAGGACGGCGCATGTTTTGCAGCGTTTCGCCGCCCATGGCCGTGGCGAGGCGGTGGCGGTATCGCGGTGGCAGCGCAGCAAGAATCAGACCGATGTCGGCGCGCCGCGTGATATGGTTTGAAACGACCAGAACGGGCCCTCGCAAACTGTGAAAATTCTCGCGGCCCACGATGTGCGGGTGGCCCAGGATCTGAGTGGCGGGCCAGACGAGGGAGTAGTAGATCGCGAGCCGCGGCCAGCGAATGGGTTCGCGCTGCGTCCACCGAGGATAGATGTATTCGGTGCGGCGTGCGGCCGGCTGGTGCAGGACGCGCTCGACATCGGCAACGGTCTTGGCATTGGCAAAGGCTGTTTCGTTGAGTTCCACGTGAAACCTTTCCTCCAGGGCGCTCAGCAGCTCCACGCGATCGAGGGAGGAGAGGTTTAGTTGCTGTTCCAGGTGACCGTCGGCCTGCCCGCCCCCACCTCCCGATGAGCCAAGGCGTTCGAGCACTTGATCGAGCGTGCTTCGCGGTGAGGAGGGCAGACTGAAGTCCGCCCCTACATTTTTTAGGTCATTAACTTGCCGGCCGTCGAGAATTTGGGCGGTGCGCGTAGCGATGACGGAAAGGCGCGGCTTGCCGGTGGGCGTGCGCGGAAAATCAAAGTCGGGCCAGACGATCCACATTCGAACGCGTTGATATTCCGCAAGCGTGGAGTTGGCACTTTCGACGGCCGCGCGGGCAGCAGCGCTCTCAGCATCCTGCAACAACAGAACGGCGCAAGGTTCGGCATTGCCGCCGCGTTCGAACGGTATGACCGCGCAATCCCTCACGCTGGGCTGTTTGCGAAGGGCAGCTTCGAGGTCCTCGGGATAAACGTTTAGACCGGCGGGCGTGACGATCACATTTTTCTTGCGGCCCCGGAAACGCAGGTTGCCTTCGGCGTCGAGTTCACCGAGATCGCCGGTGCGCAGCCAGCCTTGCCCCTCCGCCGGACGGAGGGCGCCCTGTTCCCAATAGCCGCTCGAAACATTTTCCCCGCGGACGAGAATTTCGCCGTCTTCGGCGATCTTGAATTCACGGCCCGGGAGAATCTTGCCGACAGAGCCTTCCGTCGCGCGAAACGGGTGATTCAAACTGATCAGCGAGGCGGTTTCCGTCATGCCGTAGCCTTGAACAACGGCATAACCCACGCGTTTGAAAAAGTCCTCGGTTTCCTTCGAAAGCGCTGCGCCGCCGGAGATGAAAGCCCAAAACTTCCAGCCAAAGCGGCGGTGGATTCGGCGAAACATCCAGGCGCGCTTGAGAAATTTTCTGCTTTTTGCGTTTTGAAAGGTGCTGGCGAGCCACTGAGATTTGCCCTGGACTTCGAATTCCCTCTCGATTCCTGCATGAAGAAGATCAAGCATGCGCGGAACAGCGATGAGCGCGGTGGCGCGTTCTTGCTGGATGGTGCGAACGATTTCGCCGGGGTTGCTGGACGGAGGGAAAACAACCGCGGCTCCGAGGATCGGCGGAACCAAGAGCGCCATGAATTGCCCGAAGACGTGGCTCAACGGAACGAGTGTGACGAAGCGCAACGGGTGAAACCAGCGCTCGTATTTGCGATACGCATCGATGCCGCGCTCCAGCGGCTCGAGGTTCGCCAGAAAATTCCCATGGGTGAGAACCACTCCGCGTGGCTCGGCCGTCGTTCCCGAGGTGTAAAGAATTTCGGCAATGGTGCTTCGAGTGGACGTCTCACCAGGATTCAGCTCGGCTTGTGCGGCCGGATGAATGCTTGCCAGGGCATCCTTGAATTCCATGACCATCGACGGTGGCGCGCCGGGCAGCTCCATCTGTTGGCGGTCACGCAAGATCAGCTTCACTCCGGCATCCTTGATCGCGCGCTGGACGAAATCGGGAGACGCTGCGGAGTCCATAGGCACGACCACGGCGCCTCGCAATAGAATTCCCCAAAAGCAAGCGACCCATTCAGTGGAGTTGGAGCCCCAGAGGAGGACGCGATCACCTGGGACAACGCCCCGCCCGGCGAGCCCCGCACTCCAAAAAAGGGCGGAGGCGTAAAGCTCCGCATACGTCAGCTTTTCACGACGGTAGCCGCGTCTTTGGATGACAGCAACATCGCCACCAATGCAGGCGAACTCAGCGAAAAGACTCAGGAGATTCTTTCGGGGCATAGGCGCAGCAGTTTCTTTGCTTCGGATATGGGTCGATTCTACCCCGGAAGCGGCGGAGCGGGCTTCCGGGCTGGCTAGAAAGCCCGTTCGCGCATGCGGAAGCATCCCACACCGAAATGCACGTCCCGTGCCACGAAGGAACAGCTCCTGGCATCTCAGTAAAAGCAGCCGAGCGGGATACGCCGGTTCTCGGTTACAATGGGTACTTACACCGTTGTCCAATCTTGGAGATAAGCAGGGAAGATGCCGGTACCGATTTCACAGATGTGGACGGTTGCGACGTACGTCCTCCAGCAAAAGCTGAAAGGGCGCAAGCGCTACCCGTTCGTGCTGATGCTGGAGCCGCTGTTCCGCTGCAACCTGGCTTGCGCGGGATGCGGCAAAATCCAATATCCCGCGCACATTTTAAAGACGGACTTGAGCCCGGAAGAATGCTTCAAGGCCGTGGACGAGTGTGGCACGCCGATGGTTTCGATTCCCGGCGGGGAGCCACTGATGCACCCGGAGATCGACAAGATCGTCGAGGGGCTGGTGGCGCGGAAGAAGTACATCTATCTCTGCACCAACGCACTGCTGTTGAAAGAAAAGCTGCATCTTTTCAAGCCCAGCAAATACTTGACGTTCTCCGTGCACGTGGATGGGCAGAAAGAGCACCACGATTTTTCCGTGTGCCGCGAGGGTGGTTACGAGCTGGCCATCGAAGGTATCAGGGAAGCAGTGAAGCAGGGCTTCCGCGTCACTACGAACACCACGTTGTTCGACGGCGCCGATCCCAAGAGCGTCCGCGCGTTTTTCGACGAAATGATGGAGCTGGGCGTCGAAGGCATGATGCTCTCCCCCGGCTATTCCTACGACAAGGCACCCGACCAGAAGCACTTCCTCGGGCGGGCTCGCACGCGGCGCTTGTTCCGGGCCATTTTGTCGAATCGCAAAGCAAGTTGGCAGTTCAACCAGTCAAAGCTATTTCTGGAATTTCTGATGGGCAAGCGGACCTATGCTTGCACTCCCTGGGGCATGCCAACCTATAACGTCTTCGGCTGGCAGAAGCCCTGCTACCTGCTGCAGGACGGGTACGTGGATACGTTCCAGGAGCTGCTCGACACCACCGAGTGGCAGAATTACGGCACCGAGTCCGGCAATCCGAAGTGCGCAAATTGCATGGTGCACAGCGGTTACGAAGCTTCGGCGGTGGATCATACTTTCAGCGGCCTGCGTGGCCTATGGGCGACGGTAAAAGCAGAGTTGTCCACCAAATACAACGATGCGGATGCGCTCGCAATGCTGAATGAGCCGGTCAAGCCGGTACACTCTTACAATCCTCTCGTTCAGATCCAATCCGATAAGGGCCAACTTGAGGAGACTCGCGCGTGACAGGTCCGCGGCATGCGGACCGGCCGAGCCACGTCGCTCGTTTTACGAGCGCCAGTACATCCGAAGGATCTCCGCTGAACCCCGACACGCTGGAAGTGGCCCCGGGCACGATTCATGAAGCCGTGCAAGGGTGGGTTCCCAAGCTGGCGACAGAAGAAGAATTGCGCATCGCTCTGGAGAAAGCCTTCGACTATCGAGGCGATGTGACGCTCACTCTTAAAGATAATTCAAAAATCGAAGGTTATTTGTTCGATCGGGTGACCGGGCCATCCCTTGCGACCAGTTTTGTGAGAGTTCTGCCCAAGGATTCCACTCAAAAGTTAAAAATCGCATACGCCGATATAGCGGCACTTGCTTTCACGGGACGGGACACCGCTGCCGGAAAAAGCTGGGAGGCCTGGGTCGGTAAGTACTGGGAAAAAAAGGCTACTGGTAAGGGTGATTTAAGCCTTCAACCCGAATCCCTTGAGTAAGCGGTTCCTGCCACGGCTGCGAGTCCTCTCGGGTATCAAGCTATAGATAACAATAGTGTTTTCAATAACTTAGACGCCTCGCTGAGACTTCCGCGCCTCCTTCGGGACCGTGGACAGGGAGTTTTTTTTGTGGTATTCTTTACATAGCGTTTGTTGCTCTTGTATTACGTTTTGAATCGGTCGAGGCCTCGCAAAGGCATCCGTTGGGGCCATCAGCAAACGGACCAAGAGACGCAACGCAATTCCAATATCGTCAACTCTGGCCCGGTCGGGGTTGCGCATGTGAGGCTGGCAAGTGAAGGAACAAGGAACAGTAAAGTGGTTTAATGCGTCGAAAGGGTTCGGATTTATCCAGCGCCAGACGGGAGAAGATGTTTTCGTCCACTTTTCCGCAATCGCGATGGAAGGATACAAGTCTCTCAACGAAGGTCAGGCAGTGGAGTTTGAAGTGAAAAAGGGCCCGAAGGGTCTTCAGGCTGAGAACGTTACCAGCGTCTAGTCTCTGACAGGAGAGCCCCCGGACAGGTTCGGGGGTTCTCCTCCAAGAGATTCGAATCGAGATTATCAGCGAGAGCGGTCAAGGAGGACGTTGTGCAAGTAATGCAGGAAGGTCAGACCATCAAGCATGAGATGTACGGCCTGGGAATCGTGACTGCTTCCGACCAGGAACGCACCGCCGTGGATTTCGACGATCACGGTGCTAAGCTTTTCGTAACGAGCATCATGACGGCCGAATTGATCGGCGAAGCGCCCGCGACTCCGCCGAAGACCAAGCGCCGCCGCAAGGCCTCCACGGCAGCCAAGGCCGCCAAGAAAGCTGCTGCAGCAACAGCAGCCAGCCGCGCCTAAGTTTCCATAAACCAGACAGGACATCTCAGCGCCAAATCCGGCGCAGAGGTGTGTCTGTGTGCATTCCCTAGACTGCAGGCGCCTCTACGTTCAGGTGCCGGTATGAAAAGCAGAGCTTTCTAATCTTACTGGCCTGCGGATTCCGCCTGGTCGAAGGCGTGGTAAGAGGAACGGACCAGAGGGCCGGCTTCGACGTGTTTGAAGCCCATCGCTTCGCCGAGCACTTTGTATTCGGCGAATTCGTCAGGATGCACGTAGCGGACGATGGGTAGATGATCGCGAGTGGGCTGCAGATACTGTCCGAGCGTGAGTATATTCGTACTCTGCGCAGCGAGGTCCTGCATAGTAGCGAGGACTTCGTCCTTTTCTTCTCCAAGGCCGAGCATCAGGCCAGTTTTGGTCGGGACTTCCGGATGCGCTTGCTTGGAACGGCGCAGCAGTTCGAGCGAGCGCTCATACACCGCGCCCTTGCGGACCTGCCGATAGAGGCGCGGCACGGTTTCGGTGTTGTGGTTGAGAATATCCGGGCGCACGGCAAGAACGACGTCCAGCGCGTTCCAATCACCGCGAAAATCGGGAATGAGCACTTCAACTTTGCAGCCGGGGACGCGGCGGCGAATCTCTTCGATAGTGCGCGCAAAGATGTGCGCGCCGCCGTCGGGCTGGTCGTCGCGGTTCACGGAAGTCACCACTGCGTAACGCAATCCCATTTTTGCCACGGCTTCCGCCACGCGAAACGGTTCTTCTTCATCCGGCGGGCCAACGGGCTTGCCTGAAGGCACGGCGCAGAACCCGCAAGCGCGTGTGCAGATGTCCCCCAAAATCATAAACGTCGC
>DATNLB010000200.1:0-13570 GCA_035603095.1 Candidatus Acidiferrales bacterium | reverse complement strand
TTTCGGATACAACGGCGGCCGCGTCGCCGTCCCGGAACATAAACGCCTACGTGTACCCCGCAAATTGTGTTGGCACTCGAACATCAGCGGAATCGGAAGTCTTATTTAATGATGTTTTGACCAAATAGCCGTTGCGGGCGGATGTAACGCTCCGGTAGAAACAGTTTCGCATTTGCGATGGCTGGATTTGGGCGATTGCAGCAAACGGGTCCGTATTCGAAAATCTGAATTCATTAGGAGGCTTACAATGAAGCGCATCAGTATTCTAACGGTCACAATTGGTCTAGCGGCCATGTTTGTCTTTCCAATCGCCGCACGCGCACAGTTCTTAATTGTGGATTGCTCGGGCGCAAATCCGTATGCATATCACACAATCAACTCGGCACTTCCAAATGCCGCGCCGGGAGCTTTCATTGCGGTGACCGGCACGTGCAACGAAAATGTCACCCTCTACGACGCCAACAATCTCAGCCTGGGCGCATTCTTCGGACAGACCGCAAATCTCGTCGGCCAGCTAACCATCATCAGCTCGCAACTTGTTTACGTCTATGGGTTAAATGTGACCAATCCCTCCGGCGAAGGGGTCTACGTGCAAAACAGTCGCGTAGTCCTCGATACGTTTAGTAGTAGCGGAAATGCCGGGAACGGCATGCAAGTCACACAAAGCTCGGACGTAACGGTAAACGCGGTGGGCACCTTCAATAACAACCAAGGGTATGGCATTTACAACGATGCCAATTCTTTTACACATATCGTCTCATGGGCCGGTACGACGGACATCAGCAATAACCAGAACTCAGCCGTGTGGAATACCCAGGCCAATTTCCTAACTTTCGGGAATACGCATATGGCGAACAATGGAAACAATCCGAACGCGGGTGTGCGCGCAGCCATCGATATGCGTGGTGGAGGAAAGGCGCAAGTGTTTTCGATTTTTGGCCCGAATGTAATCGAGAACAATCCTAACGGCGGGGTTTCTCTTCAGGAGAACGCCGAGATCTCAATTGGGAGTGTGCTACCCAACGGCCCGAACATCATTCGCAATAACGGCCCATTCGGTATCGAAGCTGGATTTGGAAGTCAAGTAACGCTTGTCGGAGCTCAAATATCGGGCCATACAGGCCCAGGCGTAGACATCTATGCGCACAGCCAGCTTTACGGCACGAGTCAACTCTCAGGTCTGGGCGCTACTCAAATCCTAAATAACGGAACAGTGGGCGATCCGCTAAGTGCTGCAATTCGCGTGGACGGAAACTCGGAAGTGTTGCTCAGGGGGGTTACGATTTCCCAGAACAATGGCCCTGGTATTTTAGCCCTCGTAAATTCCAGCGCGGATTTCACCGGGGCGACGTTGACCGGAAACACGGGTGTGATTACCTGCGACTCGACATCCACGATGGTGTCCGACCTGGCCATTCCGACCAGAACGCCGGCAGCTGGAGTTATGTGCACCACTGCTCATTCGCTTGGCAATCGCGTCTTGAGCGCCACTACACTGGCAGTACCTGACATTACTTCTTGGAAGGTCCTGCATATCAGGTATCAGCAGCGCTCGAGTGCCCAGAAATAGAGGATACATTTTGGGAGCGGCGAACTGCGATGGAATGATTCCCCTAATCTTGTAGAGTTCATTGGGGAGTCTTTGCCGATGGCGGATTCCGCCCCTCAGGCGCCGATTTGCCGACTCCATACTCCACACTTGTATCCAGGTGCTTATGACGTTGCAGAAGAAGCTTAGCGTGGCGACGGGATTGTGGGCGATTACAGCAAACGTGGGCAACCGAAATTGCCGCAATCGCCCAGTTCTCCCAAACTCAGCGATATAGGAGTTCCCCTTGAAAGACAGTGGCGCAAGTCGTCATCTGGAAGTGCAAGCCTTCCTGATTCTCGAGAGAGTCGCCGACTCGAACGAGTTCGAGGTGTCTGTTCTTCTTCAGGCGGATGGACAATTCATTGGGAAAAGTTCTCTTGGAATTGTCGCTGAGGGTAAGGAAATCTTGCTCTCCTTGCTCTGGGACAAGCCGAGGCAACGTTTCATAGCCAGCTCGCAGGCGGCGGGGAATGTGCCAGTCCTGTCCTTCATCCCATTTGTATCTCTTGGCGCGGTCGGCGCCTTGTTCCCCCCGGAGTTCTCGATGGCGAAGAAATTCGTGCTGAACTCGGACAGCAGCAACGATACGGAAGCGCATGAAAACAAGGGCTGAAAACCGGTTTGCCGGCACGTACCATCCTCGCCGTTTTCGATGTCAAAAGGAGTCTTAGGTAGCTTTGTGTGCAAAAAAGGAGCGAGGAATGAATATGCGCAATGCTGTGTTGGCGTGTTGTCTGATTTTGATTCCGTGCTCGCTACGTGCCCAGGATAAAGAGGGCGATTGGAAGGCGCTATACGGTCTTCGCTCTGGTGAAAAGATTGAGCTGATTGAGACTGGCATGAAGAAGCACGTCGTTACATTCTCAGCGGTCACCGAGGAAGCGATTCAGTTGCGCGAAGGATCAAACGTCGTCGGCATTCGCAAGGAAAGCGTCGCGCGCGTGACGCGGCTCGAGAAGAGCCACCGGCTCCGCAATGCGCTTATCCTGGGAGCCGTCGGCGCGGGAGCGGGCGCGGGAATCGGCGCGGCGGCATCGAGATGTTCCAGTTCGACCGGTTCGTTCAACTTTTGTGGCTTAGGACGCGACGTCGCGGTCGGTATCGGCGGGGTGGCTGGGTTGGCGGGAGGCGCCGGCATTGGCGCCGCAATCCCCAGCCATCCTACAATTTATCGAGCAGAGCCGGCGAAATCGCATGCGCCCCGTTGACGCAATGTCCTCTCGCCCGGGTCGTTTCTAAATAAAAAATGGCCGACAGAGGCGCGTTCTGTCGGCCAAATGAGTGCTTATTGCTTCAACCACCAGCCTTAGAGACGTTGGCCGCCTGCGGGCCTTTCGGTCCCTGAACGATTTCGAATTCGACTGGGTCTCCTTCTTGCAACGTGCGATAGCCATCGCCAGCGATCGCGGAATAATGTACGAAAACGTCTGGGCCATCATCGCGCCCGATGAAGCCGTATCCTTTGGAATTGTTAAACCATTTCACGGTTCCTTGCACTTCGCTTGCCCTCCTGACACGGTCTTCGGGATTTTGCACCACGCCGCCAGGCAAATAATCCTGACGACGTTACGAATGGCGCGGAGTGTAGCAGAATCGAAGTTCGAGTCAATAGAACATTCCTCTTTTATAGCAACGTTTTGTGGTGAAGATAAATTTTTGTTTATCTTTCTACAAGAACGATTCAGTTAGACCAGTGGGGTTACCGTTTTTGCGGGGAGAGGAACCGGAAATAGTACAGAACTCCGGCGATGGACTTGGCGTCGCGCAGTTTTCCGCTGCGGATCATCTCCTCCAGTTGCTTGCGATTATAGGTACGGGAAATTATTTTCTCATCTTCTTCGGGTTCAGCTTCCCCGGGAGTCAGGCCCTCTGCAAGGAGGATGAACATGCGTTCCTCCAGGAAGCCGGGGGTTGGGAAAATGTCCAGGAAAACGCGAAAACGCTTTGCGCGATAACCCGTTTCCTCAATAAGTTCGCGGGCCGCGGCTACTTTGGGTGTTTCGCCGGGATCGATGCGGCCGGCGACCAGCTCCCAAAGATACTGCCGCGCGGCGTGGCGGTACTGCTGGATGAGCAGAATTCGTCCATCGGGGAGAACCGGAAGAACCACGACGGAACCTGGATGGGTGATGACTTCCCGCGTCGTTCGAACGCCGCTCGGCTCGATGACCTCGTCCCGGCGAATCCCGAAGACCAGGCCTTCATAAATTGTGGCGCTGCTGAGCACTGTTGCCTTTTTTGCGCGTGGCGTTCCAGAAGGTTTTTTCATTGTTTATTTTCCTGGTCCAGTTTCTCGTGCCACATGATACCGGGAAAAGCGAAATTCGCCACCTCGAACCGGGCTCCAGACTTGTTTGCTTGCGGAGTCGCGGTGCGCCTATACTCGGCGTTTGGGATCACCGTGGAAGGGGGCACAGGCTGAAGCCTGCGCTACTGGATGTCCATAAACACGATCATTGTGGATGACGAGAAGCCGGCGCGGGACGAGCTAGCCTTCCTGCTGAAGGGGTTCCCCGAGATCAATGTGATCGGACAGGGGAAGAACGGGGTGGAGGCCGTGTCGCTGATCAAGGAGCATGCGCCGGACCTGGTGTTTCTGGATGTGAAAATGCCCGGGCTGGATGGGTTCGGCGTGCTGAAAAAGATTGTTGAACGCAAGATGAAAATGCCGCACGTGGTATTTGCCACCGCTTTTGATCAGTACGCGGTGCAGGCGTTTGACGTAAACGCCGTGGATTACGTCCTGAAGCCGTTTGACAAGGCGCGCATCGCCAAGGCGATTGCGCGGGCGCGCAAGATGCTGGAGACGCAAACTTCCGCCACGGAGCGGCTGGAGCAGTTGGTTAGCCAGCTAGGCGCAGCGAAACCGAGTTCTTCGCCTCCGGTGAAAATACTGGTGAAGGCGCAACAGAAATTGCTCCTGGTGGACGGCGAAGATTTGATCTGGGCCTCCATTGACCGTGGTTCGATTTCCGTTATGGCCCGCAATGTCGAGGGCAGTTCGAACTACCGCACGCTCGAAGAGCTCGGCGAAGCACTCGATTCAGAATCATTTTGGAAGCCGCACCGCTCGTTTCTGGTGAACATTCATCACATCAAGGAAGTCGTGCCGTGGTTCAACTCCACCTACATGCTGAAAATGAACGACAAGAAGCAGACGGAAATTCCCGTGAGCCGCTCGCAGATCAAGCGCATGCGCGAATTGTTTAAACTGTAAGGCAGCAATCGCTCCTGAATCTGCCCGGCACTATCATTTTTTACGCCGCTCTTCTTGCACTGTTCTGCAGAGGAGGCGCAGGTCTAAGTCCGAAGTGATTTTACGAGTCGGAGTTGAGGACTTCGCTGACTTTGCGGGCAAGGGAGTTCAGTTCAAAAGGTTTTTCGAGGTAGTGGTCGCGATGTTCGGAAACGCCGCGGCGGATGGCGGCATCGTCGGTGTAACCGGACATGAATAGAATCGGAGTAGCCGGACGGGAGAGTTTCAGCCGGTCGGCCATCTCCCGGCCGCCCATAACCGGCATAATGACATCGCTAATTACGAGATGAATCGGGCCCTTATGAGACTTGGCTTTCGCTAGGCCCTCGGCGCCATTCGCGGCCGTGATAATGGTAAAGCCGGCGACGCCGAGATAATCGGAGATGAGTTCCCTCAGACTAGGCTCGTCTTCAACCAATAGAATCGTGCCGCACGCCGGCTTTAGCGGCATAACCCGGTTCTCGATCGGCGAAGCAGACACGAGTTCCTCTGTCGCCGGAAAGTAAATCTTGAACGTCGTGCCTCTGCCCAGCCCCGAATCGACTTCGATTCGTCCGCCGCTCTGTGAAACCGTTCCATAGACCATGGCGAGTCCAAGCCCGGTCCCTTTGCCACGTTCCTTGGTTGTGAAGAAAGGTTCAAAAATGCGCCCAAGGAGTTCCGGAGGAATGCCGCTTCCCGTATCGCTGACAGTCAAGAGAACGCCTTCGGTGATTTTTTCAAATTTCGAGGTAACCGGCAGGATTTCATTTTCCGTCTGGAAGCGGAGTGTTCCTCCCGCGGGCATCGCGTCGCGCGCATTCACCGCCAGATTCAGCAAGATCTGCTGCATTTGATTGGGGTCCGCCATGATCCTGCGGAGATTTCGACCGGGCTGAACCTCAACATGAATATCCTCACCGATGAGGCGGGGAAGAAGGTCGGATATTTCCATGACGACCTGGTTAAGGTCGAGGACCGCAGGCTTGAGGATTTGCTTGCGGCTGAAAGCCAGCAATTGGCTGACGAGGGCTTGCGCGCGGTCCGAGCCCTTCATGATTTCCGTCAGTTTGCGGCGGAGACCGTCATCACCGGGCTTGATGGGAAGAGCCAACTCCGCATAGCCGCGGATGACGGTCAAAAGATTGTTGAAATCGTGCGCGATACCGCCGGCCAGCCGGCCGAGCGACTCCATTTTTTGCGCCTGGCGAAGCTGCTCTTCGAGCGAGTGGACTTCCGCTTCGGAGCGTTCGTGTTCGGACCGGATGCGCAGGGTGGAAATGCCATAGGCAAGATTGGTGGCAAGTTCCCGGAGCAGGGTCACTTCTTCAGCGTCAAAGACATCTTCTTCTTCCGAATAGATTGCCAAGCAGCCGATCACGCCCTGTTCTCCTGAAAGAGGTAGAGCAATTACGGATAAAAACTTCTCCTCCGCGGCTCGTTCGGCCCAAGGTGCGAAGCGCGAGTCCTTCAAGGTGTTGTGAATAATGCAAGTCTCGCCGGTCCTGATAGCGACTCCGACGGGGCCGCGGCCTCCCGGTGTGTCCGCCCAAGACGCTTGCACGGAAGCAAGATAGCCACCGGTATCGCCGAACTGCGCGGCAACACGAACAGAATTGGTTAGGTCCTGCTCGGAGAATCCGACCCAGGTCATGCGATAGCCGCCCGTATTGACGACGATCTGGCAAACGCGTTCGAGGAGTTCCGGTTCGTTCGCTGCGCGGACGAGCTCCTGATTGCAACGGCTGACTGCCAGAAGCGCTCGGTTAAGGCGCTTGAGTTCACTGGTATCGCGAAAGATGGCGAGAATCACGGGCCGGCGCGTACTATCGAGCTCGATGCGGCGAACGCTGACGTCTACTTCAACGGAACGCCCGTCGGCTCTCCGGATTTTGAGTTGAACGCTGTGCGACTCGAGGCCCGAAAGCCCCGCCCGGAAGATTCTGCCGTAATGCTGACCTTCACCATCGGGAAAGAGAGAAGATTCCGGGACGAACGCCAGGCGCTCGGACGGAATTCCGAAGAGATCGGCGCCCCGCGCGTTCGCCTCCAGAACGATACCGGTCTCGTAATCTATGATCAGGATGGCGTCACTGGCGGAATCGAAAAGGCGGCGGTATTTCTCCTCGGAGCGACGAACGTTGCTGAGCAGGTGCCGGGAAGTCCCTATGCCTAAGACTAGGAGAAGGGCGCTGGTTCCCACGGTGAGCAAGTTGAGCAAATTACGGGTCCAGCGGTCGCCCTCTGCCAGCGTCGCAGAGAAGTGATTTTCCGTAAGAGTGAGGCGCGAGTCGCACGCTTCGATTTCCTCGAGGACGCGCCGCACCGTTAGCGGATTTGGCTGGTCTGAAAATGTCTCCGCATGGAGCTGGTCTGCGAGCTCCGTGAGATTGTCGATCTCGTGATCCGCAGCGGTCCAATCAGCAATGGCAACTCGCATGAAGCTGAAATCGTGAAACCAGCGAAACAAGCGGACCATGCCGGGGATATCCTCCGGATTGATCTGGCCCCTTGTAAACCCCTGATATACGATCGTCATATTTGGATTGGGTTTTTCAAGCTCGATGCGGGCAAATTTATCTCCGAGGGGCGCCCGGATGGCATTCAGGTACGCCTGGAAGTCCGCCTGGGATCTCGAGCTGGCGTACTGCATCAGGCTGATCACCGCTTCTTTTTGTCCTTTTGACCAATAATCTTCACCCTGGATGTAGGCACGCACCGAAGACAGAATCATGGAACGGAAGGCGCCGAGAAAAAAAACAGACACGACAATGCAGACAAAGAGAGAAACTACAACAAAGAGCTTTCGACCCAGGGTCGATTGACGATGATCGCTGCGGAATGCCATTTTGCGCGTCGTCTGCAAAAAGAAAGCCAGGACTTGGGCTTTCTTTAATTCTGCATCATCTTTGTGGTGGCTCGCGGACCTGTGTTCAGATCGGCATATCTGGTTGCGACACATGGAGGCGGAGGTGCGCCAGTTTGTCAGTCGGGGCGTCTGAGAACAGTCAGGGCGTGACCTTCAGGTCTGCAAAATGAGCAATGGTTCCCGGCCCGACCCAAAGGGCGATTGCACCGTTCACGGATGATTGCTTAAGGTCGCTCACGATGAGCGCAGGTTGTTCCGCTCCGTTGACATAGAGTCGCGCGCGCGATCCAGCGACCTGGATTTTCACTTGCGTCCACTGGCCGGGGATCAAATCGGCATACGATTCATACTTTCCTGGAGTGTCCGACCGGAGTTTGTCCCACCCGAATCCGGGGATGGAGATGTACTGCACGGAATGGTTCCGTTGCAATTGGTCCTCGGCTCGCCCGTTCTTCGGGCGCAGGTAGAAGCACTCGAAATGGGACCTGTCCGCCGTTATGCGAAACGCAATACCGACAAAGCCTCGCGCGCCCGATGGCGCATCGGACGCAGTGTCACCGCTCAAGTTCACTTCAATGGTGCCATCCTGAAAGGAGCTTCCGGGAACGACGGCGAAACGGCCAGCATCATCCAGACGCTGTGGACCGGCATCACTCACCCGCATGGCGCTGCGGCCTAGATACGTAACTGTCTCTGCTTTGACGTTGTGGAGTTCGAGCTTGTCCAGGGCGAGCTTCGCAGGTTTTTGTCGCTCTTGCCCCCCTGAATGTGCCCCTGAACTAGTCAAGAGAACGGCCAACGTAAACACATACGCCGATTCGGATTTCATTAGTCCCCCTTGTACCTCCTGTAACGGCTAGAATTTCGAAATGTTTCAGCGCTGCCGGACGCCCGCCCCGCCTTCTGCCTTACCGTCCTCGTACGGACCATCGACCATGTCGTCCCTCAAGCCCAGTCGGGGCGCAATTCCTACCGTAACCTCGTTTCTTGCTGCCGCGATTGCAACTCGAAAAAGGGGCAGACCCCCGCTGAGGACTTCCTACGCTGGCTCTTCCGCCACCGCCGACTGACCGACGCCGAACTCACCGCTCGCCTCCGCGCCTTCGACGCCCTCGCCTCCGGTAAGCTCCCCCTCCTCTCGCCGCCACCGCCAATCCGCTCCCCCGCAAACGCTGCTCTGTGACCTCTGTGCACTCCGTGAACTCTGTGTAAGGCATTTTTGCGCGTGCCCAACGACCCGCCTTCTGCTTGCTGCTTGGCTGTGCTAGCATCGTGTACTTATAAGATGGATTTTTCGCTTAACGACCACCAAAAACTGATTCGCGATACCGTCCGCCAATTCATGGAGGTGGAGGTGCGCCCGTTCGTCAAGGAGATGGAGAAGGCGGAGAAATTTCCGGCGGTGGCCATCAAGAAACTGGGAGAGATGGGCTGCTGCGGGATGCTGGTGCCGGAAGAGTGGGGCGGCCCGGGCCTCGATACCGTTTCGTACGCGTTGATGCTGGAGGAAGTGGCGCGCGTGTTTACGGCCATGTCCACGGCGCTGGGAGTGACGAATTCCGCGGTGCAGGCTCCGCTCATGCTGTTTGGGACCGAAGCGCAGAAGAAAAAATATTTGCGGCGCCTGGCGACGGGAGAAACGCTCGGTGCGTTTTGTTTGACGGAGCCGGCTGCGGGTTCGGATGCGGCAGGGATACAAGCGCGAGCAATTCGCGACGGACATGTTTACAAATTGAGCGGAACGAAGACCTGGGTGACGAACGGTAGCGCCGCGGGCGTGCTGATTGTGTTTGCGAAGACCGATCCGACGGCGGGCGGCAAAGGCATCAGCGCATTTCTCGTTGAGCCGGTATTTGCGGGCTTTCGCGTGGGGCGGCATGAGGACAAGATGGGGCAACGATCTTCGCCGTCGGTGGAGATTCTGCTGAACGATTGCGTGGTGCCGGTGGAGAACCTCCTCGGCGAAGAAGGCCAAGGGCTGAAGATTGCCTTGAGCGCGCTGGACGGAGGTCGCATCGGCATTGCCGCGCAAGCAGTCGGCCTGGCCCAAGGCGCGCTGGACGAGACGGTTAAGTACGCGAAGCATCGCAAGGCGTTTGGAAAAAGCATCAGCGAGTTTCAGGCCATTCAGTGGATGATTGCGGACATGCAGACGGAGATTGAGGCGGCGCGTGGGCTGACGCATTACGCCGCGTGGCTGAAGGACGCGCATCCCACAAAAGTAGGCGCAAGTGCCTCCAAGGCCAAGCTTTACGCCAGCGAGATGGTGAACCGCGTGGTGTATAAAGCGGTGCAAGCACACGGAGCCGTGGGCTATTCCCGGGAGACGGATGTCGAGCGCATGTACCGCGATGCGCGCGTGATCACGATTTACGAGGGCACCAGCGAAGTCCAGCGCATGATCATCGCCCGCGAACTTCTTGGCGAAGCCGGCAAGCAAAAGGTGGCAGTGAGTTAGCTATGAATCAAACTGTAGGGGCGCCCTTCGGTTTACACAGAGGAACGAAGGGCGCGTCCCGTTTTTCTTGGTTTGTAGAAGCCGGGATAAAGCCCGGCTTCTGTCGGAAAACAGGGGAAGAGATTGGCAACAGGGGCCGAAGAACGAATGCAAGTAAGAAGAATGGTTACAAAAACCGTCATTTCGAACGGAGCAGGCCGACGCTTCTTCTTACGCGTTCGCTCCTGCGAATGCGTCGGCCTGCGCCGAGAGAAATCTCTCTTCGCCGGTGCTTTGGCGTTGCGAATTGAGTTTTGGAGCGCGTGGTGACAACTGGGCCAGAGGGGAAGAAGAGTCGCGTTTTGAGCGGAATGCGGCCAACAGGACGCCTCCATATTGGTCATTATTTTGGGGCCCTGCAGAATTGGGTGCGCTTACAAAATGACCCGGCCTACGAGTGCTTCTACTTCATTGCGGATTGGCATGCGCTGACCAGCGATTACGCGGACACATCGGGAGTGGCGGAGAACACCCTGCAGATCATGATCGATTATCTGGCGGCGGGGCTGGATCCGGCGAAGAGCGTCCTTTTTCTTCAATCGGCCGTCCCGGAGCACGCGGAGCTGCATTTGCTGCTGTCCATGGTGACGCCGCTGGGATGGCTCGAGCGGGTGCCGACGTACAAAGAAGCGTTGGAGAACGTTAAGGACAAAGACCTGCACAATTACGGGTTCCTGGGCTATCCGATTCTGCAATGCGCCGACATTGTGATCTATAGCGAGCCGGGCGCAAAGCTCTTCGTCCCCGTCGGGGAAGATCAGGTTTCGCATGTTGAAATTTCCCGCGAAATCGTTCGGCGTTTCAATGTGTTCAATGGACTTGAGCTTTTGCCTGGTTTCTTTGAGGGTGGGAGCAATGCTCCTGCCGTTTACGTGTTGGCGCACATGGAAGAAACAGTAGCAATCCCGGACCCACCGGGTTGGCGTGGCATAGCAACTGAGCCATTCAGAACGCGTATCGCAAGTATGGTCCTTCGGCACGCCGCTGAGATGGGCATAGAGAACTTCCTGAATTCGTTGCTCATCGACGTCCGAAAGCACATTCGGCTTCGTGGCCTCACCGAGCCGCAAGCGATGCTGACGAAGACGCCGAGGATACCGGGGTTGGATGGGCGGAAGATGTCGAAGAGTTATGGGAATGCCATAACACTGAGCGAGAGCGATGCGGACATTCGGGCGAAAACAAAGGTGATGGTGACGGACCCGGCACGGAAGAGGCGGACGGACCCAGGAAATCCGGACGTGTGTCCGGTGTACGACTGGCATAAACTGTTCTCTGCGGAAGAGCCGGGGCGGCTGGAGTGGGTGCGGCAAGGGTGCACAACCGCAGGGATCGGCTGCATCGAGTGCAAAGCCGCCATGGCGGAGAATTTAATCAAGTGGATCGCGCCAGTGCGCGAGCGCCGCGTCAAGTGGGAGAACAATCCCAAGGGCGTCCTCGAAATTTTGGATGCGGGTTCAAAGAAGGCGCGGGCAGTGGCGCAAGGGACGATGGAGCGTGTGAGAGAGGCGGTTTTCGGCTGGGAGAAGAAGAGAAAAGAGATTGGCGGCACGGCGGGGAACGCGAACGCGTGAGGAGGGCAGCGGAGTTATGCGATATGTCCGATGGGCGATAGGAGTTTCTTCGATCCTAGTTTGTGGAGCGATGGCGGCGTGGGGAATTTTGGTTGAGCAGTCAGTGGCTACCAAACCAACTCCATTGATCCTGGCAGCAAACGACGGCGAGCGGCGAGAATTCCGAACGCGACCCGGTGTGACTTTCACGGTGAAGGTTGATCCCAAGAATGGCGGCTCCGAACACATGGCTGTTGTGACGGAAGACATGGCTCCGGGGGATCGAATTCCCGTGCATCGTCATCCCCATGCGGATGAATTGATTCTTATTCAAAGCGGAACCGGAAGAGTAAGACTGGGAGACCAGCTTCAAGAGGTCCACGCGGGCGGGATTGTATTCATTCCAAGCGACACGTGGATTGGCATGGAGAACATTGGCAAGGACCACTTAACGCATGTTGATGTCTGGTCGACGCACGGGTTCGAAGAATACATGCGAGCCATTTCGGTGCCGGCTGGCAGTTCCATCAACCCACTATCAAAAGCTGAGGTAGAGGAGCTTCGCAAACAGTATTCGCATTATGGTGTGTATCAGTAAGAAAGAAGCCGGGAAAAGGCAAGAGATGGCAACGCCGTACAAAATAAACATACCGATGTATGAGGGGCCATTAGATTTGCTGCTCGACTTGATCCGGCAGCAGAAGATGAGCATTCACGATATTCAAATCTCTAAAATCACGGCGCAATACCTCGACTACTTGCACAAACTGGAAGAGCTGGACGTGGATGTGTCTTCGGAATTTATTTATATGGCGGCGACGCTGATCTACATCAAGAGCAAAATGCTGCTGCCGCCTGATCCTTTGGGGGAGGCGGAAGACGCGGCGGGCGATCCGCGAGCGGAGCTGGTGCAGCGCTTGGTAGAACACGAAAAATTCAAAAACGCCGCCCAGCTTTTGTATCAGAAGCAGCAGATTGAAGAGAACGTGTGGTCGAAGCCGGACAAGTCGCTCTACAACGACGAGGGGACCGAGGGCGAGCTGGTGGTTTCGCTGGTGGACTTGGTGAAAGTGTTCCAGCAAGTGCTGGAGCGGCGCAAAGAAGTTTCGCGGATCGAGCTGCGCCATGAAGAATTCACCGTGGCGCAGATGATCGCGGCGCTGCGGGCGCAGATTCTAGCGAGCGCGGATAATTCCGTGAACCTGATTCAGTTTTTTGAGGCGTGTCCGTCGCGGCACGCGATGATCGTGGCGTTTCTGGCGGTTTTGGAAATGGTGAAGCTGCAAGCCGTGGCCCTGGTGCAGGAGAAACAGTTTGGTGAGATTGTGGTGCGCAAGCACAAGATGTTTGATTTGGTGTTTGATGAAGCGGGTGGGATCAAGCAGATTGATGAGGAATATAGATAGGCGAAAGCTGAAGGTTGAAAGTTCAAAGGCAAAGATTAGGAACTTACACTGAGGACGCAGAGGGCACAGAGAAGAAGGGAAAGGAACCAGAGTAGAACCCGAAAAGAACCGGTCTAAAGACCGGCCATTACAAAGAAGAGCCATATGACTAACGAAGAGAGAAAAGCGGCGTTGGAAGCGATAATTTATGCGGCGGACGAGCCGGCTACGATCGATCAATTGGCGCGCGCGCTGGGCGAAGAGAAGCTGGCGGTGCAGGCTTCGCTGGATGAGTTGGTGGCGAGCTATGCGGCCGAAGAACGTGGGATCGAGATTCGCGCGGTGGCGGGCGGATATAAGCTGTACACGAAGCCGCAACAGCATGACGTGGTGAGGAGGTTTATCAAGAGCTTGCGGCCGCCGTTGCGGCTTTCGATGCC